>PLCH01000266.1 GCA_003135585.1 Chitinophagaceae bacterium | reverse complement strand
CGATAATGAGCCAGTCACTTATCGTTATAAGTATCAAACTCTTACCATCACCGGACAAAAAGAAGATGCAACGGGAGTTGTAAAGGAATTGGAAATTAGCATGTCACCCGATAGGAACCAAGTAGCGGTTTTGCATCGGCTCCAAAACCAGAATACCAGCGATGTTAAATTATCACCCTGGGCGCTTTCTGTACTGGCACCCGGAGGCAGAGCAATCATACCGCAAGAACCATATGGGGAAGGAAATGATTATTTATTGCCTGCACGGACCATCGCACTCTGGCCTTATACACGGATGCAGGATCCCCGCTGGGTATGGGGTGACAAATATATCTGGGCAAGACAGGACCCTTCTATCTCCTCCGAGCAAAAGATCGGCATCTTAAATAAACAAGGCTGGGCCGCTTATTGCCTGAATGATGAAACCTTCATTACGCTTTTTACATTTGATGCTTCCGCCGCATACCCTGATTATGGTAGCAATAATGAAATATATATTAATGGAAATTTTCTTGAGCTGGAAACACTTGGTCCCTTGTTGAATATCCGGCCAGGGGGGATAACAGAACATCGGGAGTATTGGTTTTTGGACAAAGAAAAAATATCAACAAGCGAAGCATCTGTTGACCTGGTTCTTTTGCCGAAGGTTTTATCTTTCCGGAAGCAAATAGAAGCGATCCATGACAAAAGGCCATCATAATTTTTATGAAATTAATGATAATCATAAAAAATCACCGTGAGCAGATCAATCTTTGTTCTATTTTTCTTATACGGGGATCAATATTTTTAGCTTCCGCAAGGCCTTCTCATTAATTATAAGGCGATTTTCATGAACATATCATAGTTGATAATTTCAGCTTGGCAAGAGGGTTTGAATTATCTTATTTTGTATATTACTATTCAATTTTATTGTTATTCAGTACAAAATAACAGAATCATGAGACCCGCTTATAAATCAGTTTCCTTATTGGATTCCACTTCCTTTAAAGTGGTCAGGCAGGACAATAAACAGGAATTTAATTTTCCCTGGCACTATCATCCGGAATTTGAATTGACATTTATACCAAATAGCCTGGGCATCCGCTATGTTGGCAACAACATTGAAAATTTTGGTGAAAATGATCTTGTTTTATTGGGATCCAATCTGCCTCATTGCTGGATCAATACAGCCGATGAACTAGGACCTTCGGGTGCGATCGTTATTTATTTGAACAATGATTTGGTAAAATGGCTTTCAGCTGAACAATTTGATGCAATCAGTTTACTATTTGAGAAGTCAAACCAGGGCATCAAGTTCAGCAGAAGCGTTGCATTGCAGGTTGAATCCAGGCTTTATGATCTTTTGCATGCGGATCCTTTTGCAAAATACATCATCCTGTTGCAAATTTTAAATGACTTGTCTTCTACCAGCGAATTTCGTCTTTTGAGCCAAATGGGATTTGTTTATGAACTTAATCAAACCAATAACGAGCGTATTAATTCGGTTTACCAGTATGTCAGACAAAATTACCAGCGCAAAATTTCTCTTGCGGAAGTGGCAGGGCATGTAAATATGAGTGGAGAATATTTTTCGCGCTTTTTCAGTAAAAGCCTGAAAAAATCATTTTTCACTTTTTTAAACGAATATAGAATCAATAGAGCCTCTAAATTGCTGATCCAGACAGATAGGCAGGTAAGCGAGATCTGTTACAACTCAGGTTTTGAAAGCATCCCCTTTTTGTACCGGCAGTTTAAAAAAATAATGAATTGCCCTCCACAAACGTATCGTGTCCGATACCAAAATGCCATCAAGTAGTTGAATATATGAAATGGGGGTTATTTTCACTTTTGTTGCCGGGCAAGCTGTAAATTGAATTGTTCGGAATGATTTTCAGGCAACGATAGGGCATGACTTTCAATTCAGGACAAAACCGATACCAAATCTAAATTTCGACGGAATTTTCCATTGCAAGGTATTAGAGATCGTTCCTTTCAAAAAGCTTTCTTATTCATGGAAGAGCAGGCCCGGGGATGGCAAAATAACGCTTGATTCTGTCGTTGTATGGAAATTGCAACCAAAAGAAAAGGGCACGGAACTTTTCCTGGAGCATAGCGGTTTTTCGAAAATGGAAAACGTCACAAATTAATCATTTTAGCCCTCTGTCAATAAGTTCACAGTCTGATTTGCAATTTCAAGTTAGATCAATTAAGCTGGATTCTATGTTTACTCCTTCTTTCCAAATGGGTTGAAATGATTGAACAATGAACGACCGGTCATTTAAGCAAATTCTTTATCTCATTTAATTTCATAAGCGCTTCCACGGGCGTGAGGCGATTGATATCCATGCAGTCTAGCATTTTTCTGATTTCATAAAAAGTCTCGGAATGGGCATCAAATATAGAGAGCTGTATTTGCGGTGCCGGTTCCCTCTTTATGTGGATAAAAGGGCTTTCAGTATCCGGCTGGCTTTCGCGGCTCTCTTCCAAAATCTTCAAGATTTCATTGGCGCGTTGAATGAGTTCGGGTGNNATGGATCCCGAAACTGTGTTTGCTTCCACCAGGCGCGAGCTTTCGTAGAAAAATGACTTTGTTTCCCACTTCTTTATGGGTGATATGAAAGTTCTTTACCCGGTTCAATTTATTTTCCAATTCATTTAATTCGTGATAATGGGTGGCAAATAAAGTTTTTGGGGAATGCGGGGAGTTATGCAGATATTCTGCAATGCTCCAGGCAATGGAAATGCCATCATAAGTAGAAGTTCCCCTCCCGATTTCATCCAATAAAATGAGACTCCGGGAAGTAATATTATTAATTATGCTGGCTGTTTCGTTCATCTCCACCATAAAAGTCGATTCACCCGCGCTTAAATTATCTGATGCCCCGACCCTTGTAAAAATCTTGTCGGTAAGGGGAATTTTTGCAAGGCCCGCAGGAACAAAACTTCCCATATGGGCCATCAAGGTAATCAGGGCGGTTTGCCTAAGCAAAGCGCTTTTGCCGCTCATGTTTGGCCCTGTAAGAATGATGATTTGCTGCGAAGCAGGGTCCAAGAATATATCGTTGGGAATATAGGTTTCGCCCAGCGGTAAATTCCGTTCAATTACAGGATGACGGCTTTCTTTCAGATCCAACTCCTTTTCCTCGTGTATATCCGGTTTTTTGTAATTGTTTTGAACGGCATTGTTTGCAAAACAAATTAAACAATCCATGATGCCGAGCACATTTCCGTTCACCTGCATGAGAGCAATAAATTCCTGTAAGGCCGTCAGTAGATTATAATAGAGTTTCATTTCAATGGCCAGAATTTTCTCTTCCGCTCCTGTGATCTTTTCTTCATATTCTTTCAGTTCAGGTGTGATATATCTTTCTGCATTGGCTAGTGTTTGTTTGCGGATCCAGGTGGCAGGCGCCTTGTCTTTATGGGAGTTTGTTACTTCAAGGTAATATCCATATATATTGTTGAAACCGATCTTTAAGGAAGCTATTCCCGAGGCCACCGCTTCTTTTTTTTGAAGCTCTATTAAATATTGCTTTCCACCCGAAGCAATGGACCTGAGTTCATCAAGTTCGGTATTGACGCCTTTTTTTATCATTCCCCCTTTTGCCGCCAAAGCGGGTGGGTTTAGGGTAATCTCAGAAAGTATTTTGTCAATCACCGATTGACATGAATTTAGCAAACCCGAAAGACCCGAGAGGTAACCATTGGTCGTTTTATCGCAGATTTGTTTAATCCCGGCTATCTGTTGCAGACCAAGGGCAAGCTGCATTACCTCCCTTGGATTGATTTTTCCGGTAGGGATCTTACTCACCAATCTTTCCACATCACCGCACTGTTGGATGTGATGAGCTATCTTAATTCTAAGGTCAACTTCCTTGATGAAAAATTCGACCAACCCAAGGCGTTCCCCGATCCTGTCTTTATCTTTCAGGGGCAATACAATCCAACGTTTCAACATGCGCCCTCCCATAGGCGAAACAGTGTTATCCAAAACACCAAGCAGGGTTTTGTCGGCATCCGTTCCGGTTCCCATCAATTCAAGATTGCGGATCGTGAACTTGTCCATCCACAAATAATCATCGCGGTCAATTCTTTGAATGGAGGTAATATGCTGAAGATGTGGGTGCTCAGTATCTTTTAAGTAATGAAGGACTGCGCCGGCGGCAACAATAGCTTCGTGAAAATCTTCCACCCCATATCCTTTCAGCGAATGGGTCTGGAAATGTTTCAAAAGGCTTTCTTTCGCATAGACCTCATCAAATATCCAGCTTTCAAGGGTGTAAGTATAGAATTTTGGTCCGAAAATTTCCTTAAAATGCTTCTGAAAACTGCGCTGGAAAATGATCTCGGATGGCTTTAGCGTCTGGATTAATTTATCGATATATTCCTGGTTACCTTCTGCCGCAAAAAACTCGCCTGTGGAAATATCAAGAAAGGCAATCCCGATTTTGTCTCCACTAAAATGAATCCCGGCCAAAAAATTATTACTGTTATTTTCAAGTAACTTGTCATTGGTTGCCACACCTGGAGTGACCATTTCGGTAACTCCCCTTTTTACAATTCCTTTCGCGGCTTTCGGGTCTTCCAGTTGATCACATATTGCAACCCGGTGACCCGCCCTGACCAATTTATGTAAATAGGTATCAAGGGCGTGGTATGGAAATCCTGCCAGCTCCGATGAAGCCGCTGCACCATTATTGCGTTTGGTTAAGGTTATTCCCAAAACCCTTGAAGTCAGTATGGCGTCTTCCCCAAATGTTTCATAAAAATCGCCTACCCGGAATAACAAAATTGCGTCGGGATATTTTTGTTTGATAGCCCGGTGCTGTTGCATGAGGGGGGTGTCTTCCTTATTTTTTGCCATCAGCAACAAAAATAAGGAAGTCGATGACAGGTGCTGAAAAATAAAATTAGAAGGGGTAATCCTATCTTTGCCCCATGCGGAAACTGAGCATGGATGAATTGAACCGGAAAACGGTGGATGAGTTCAGAATATCAGAGAAATTTCCTGTTGTTGTTGTGCTGGATAACATCCGTAGCATGCACAATGTAGGAAGCGTTTTCCGCACTGCCGATGCGTTCCTGCTGAAAGGTCTGTATTTATGCGGGTATACCCCTCGGCCCCCCCACCGTGACATCAATAAAACTGCTTTAGGAGCAACGCAGAGTGTGGAATGGAATTATTTTGCGTCTGCTTCGGAAGCCATTCAATTACTTAAAGAGGAAGGAAACAGGATATTTGCCGTTGAACAGGTTGAGAATAGCATTCCCCTGCCTGAATTTTCTATAGGGCAACCCGATAAAATAGCGCTTGTATTTGGAAACGAAATAAGCGGGGTGGGAGAAGCTGTCCTTAGATTATGTGATGGCTGCGTTGAGATTCCGCAATTAGGCATGAAACATTCATTAAATATTTCGGTAGCGGCCGGGATTGTGTTATGGGAAATTCTGAGGGGCAGGTTGAAAAAACAAACATTCATTTAACAATGAGTACAGTAAAGAATTATTTGAGTCTGGTAAAATTCTCCCATACCATCTTTNNCATTGATTGGGTATTTTTTGGCTGTCACTAAAGGGGGAACCTATGGGAGCCCAATTAAGAAAATGAGCTGGGGCTGGGATATGAACAATCTTGGCTGGCCGGAAGCTATGGCATTTAAATTTATTCTCATAATTCTCTGTATGGTCTTTGCCCGCAGTGCAGCTATGGCTTTTAACCGATATCTGGACAGGAACTTTGATGCAAAAAACCCCAGGACAGCTATCCGGGAAATACCTGCTGGTATTATTTCAAGGGACAAAGCATTAAAGTTTGTTTTAGCATGCAGTTTCTTATTTGTGGTTTGTTGCTGGTTTATCAACAGGCTCTGCTTCTTTTTATCCCCGGTGGCTTTATTTGTAATATTGGGATATAGTTACACGAAACGGTTCACTCCTTTTTGCCATCTGATCCTCGGGATAGGATTATCCCTGGCTCCAATTGGTGCGTACCTGGCAGTAACAGGAACTTTTGCCCTTTTGCCGATCTTATTCTCCTTGACGGTTATTTTTTGGGTGAGCGGTTTTGATATCATTTATGCCCTTCAGGACACAGAATTTGATAAATCACAGGAATTGTATTCAATGCCTGCGTGGTTGGGAAAATCAAAAGCGTTGCGCGTATCAGAATCGTTACATCTTTTAAGTACGGTTTTCGTTGTATGCGCAGGCATACTTGGTGGTTTTGGCCTGTGGTTTTGGACCGGTGTATTGGTATTTGCAGGCATGTTGTTTTACCAGCATTCCATTGTAAAACCGAATGATCTCAGCAAAGTTAACCTGGCATTTATGACGGCTAACGGAATAGCCAGTGTGGTGTTTGGCATATTTGTGATAACGGATCTTTTTCTGAAATAAGAAAATAAGAAGTTTGGAATAATAAACTATTTGTCGGGTGGGAAACGCGAAATACGGGTTAAGGATTAATTACACCCGACGAAAATTCTTACTTGCTGCTTCAGGTTTCGTATTTATAATTTCGGCTCCGCCTCCCTGTCTATTTCTTCCGCCTCGGTGTATATTAATTGCATGAAATAGCAGGCTTTCATCACTTTGCAGCATTAAACTGATTTTATGAAGCCATTCGTTGGAACCTTGTTGTCCGTATTGTTGGCTTTCGTTGCACAGGCACAGGTAAGATTCAGCAGTCTTGATGAAATTTTGCAATTTGCCGACAAAAACAGTATAGTTGCACAAGAGTCCAAAATACTACAAAATATAAGCCGCAAAGATGAGGTAATTAATAAAAGCGCTCTGTTGCCCCGCGTTGGGCTTTTTGGCACGGCAGATTATTATCCTCTCATTCCCTCTCTTGTTGTCCCTCAAGCTGTGACTGGCGGCAGTCCCAGCAAGTTCCAGAAAGTGCAATTTGGTCTGCCCTGGAGTTTCAGTAGCGGCGTCGAGGTTACCATACCCGTTATTAATTTTGAAAAATGGGAACAACTCAAGCGTTACAAGTTGCAATCCATGCAAACAGACTTGAACACACAAGTGAACCTGGAATCTTTGCATATTCAATTAACTCAATGGTATTACCAGGCATTACTGACACATGAATTGGTACGACTCAACAGGAGCAACCAGGAAGTTACAGGTGAACTGATGCGCATCCTGGAGGTTAGAAAACAAAACGGCCTGCTCAATCCTGCTGACTATAACCGCAGCAGGAACCTGCATCTCGATATTGAGTGTACCAGTATTGAATATGAAAAGAATTACAACCAATCGTTAATTGCATTGCACCAATTGCTGAACCTTCCTGATACATCCGCACTGCAACTTCTGGATTCTATAGGAACAAAAAACTGGCTATCGATATCAAAAGAAACAGCCATAACCAACCGCCCGGCCTGGAAAGAAGCCGAATTAAAAATTGCCGTGGCACAGCAACGATTCAAAGAAGCGCAAAAAGGAGCGTTGCCCTCAATTTCATTGAACAGTAAATACACCTATCAATGGCAGTTGCAACCTTCCAGCGGTCAGCAAATAAATTATGATTTCAGTAATATTGGCCTGCGCATAGATTTCCCCCTTTTCCAGGGAAATTATCAAAGAGCAAGCCAGCAAAGAACTGAACAACAATTGGAACTGGCTAAACTGTNNACTGTCAGAGGAGCAAACAGCGAAAGATCTCGGCCGCCAACAATCAGAATGGTGGAATAGTTATCAGGCGGCTGTAAAAAAACAGGCGTTCTTACAGGAAAAACTGGGACTGGCCTCAACCAATCTCGACATTGCAAAGCTGAATATGAAAGAAGGTGTCATGGAGTTTGATGAATTCAACAATATTTTCCAGGAATACAACAAGGCAAAGATGGACTACTTACAGAATATGAATGACGGGATTGTCTATCAACTCTTATTGACCCAAAAATGATAAACATGGAAAAACGTATATTCTTAATTGTGCTGTTCCCCGCCCTGGTTTTGACGGCCTGCCTCAACAAGAGAAAGGAAGTGCAGCCCCAATTACGGCAACTAACGGAAGCCGTTTATGCATCAGGGACCCTGGTGCCGGAAAATGAATACAAAGTAGTTTCCTCTACAGATGGCTTCCTTCAGAAAGCATTGGTGAAGGAAGGTGACAGCGTAAAAAAAGGGCAGCTGCTGTTCATACTCAGCAACAATACACAGCAGACACAGGTATCCGCAGCTTTGGAGGTGGTCACAAAAACAATTCCTGTGGCGGCCCCGGATGCACCCGCCGTTAAAGATTTCGAGAACCGCCTGGCTTCAGCCCGGATTCGCCTGGAGAATGATGAATTGCAATACAAGCGCTATAAAAACCTATATGAACAGAATGCCATCTCTGCCAGCAATTACGAAAAATACAGATTACAATACGAAACCACGCTGCACGAAATAAGAAGCCTGGAGGAACAATTGCGCCAGCAACAATTGTCTGCTGCACTGCAGTTACAGGAGGCCGGGAACCAGTTGCAGATTGCCAGAACGTCCAGGGCCAATGGTTTGCTCAGAAGTTATGCCGACGGTATGGTGTATGATGTGTATAAACAAACGGGAGATTTGATCGCGCCCAGCCAGCCAATTGCATTGATCGGAAGCGGAAGAATGATCGCGAGATTATTGGTAGACGAAGATGATTTGAGTAAGGTAAGACAGGGACAGAAAATATTGATCACAATGGATGCCTATCCAAATAAAATTTTTCATGCGCACATTGGAAGGATCTATCCCTTGTTGAACAAGCAGGAACAATCCTTTCGCGTGGATGCCCTCTTTGACGATGAGATACCTGTGAAATTATACGGCCTGAATGTGGAGGCGAATATCATCCTTCATGAAAATGAGAAGGTCTTGGTCATCCCAAAGAACGCCCTGATGAAAGGCGATAGCGTACTGGTAAAAGAAAGCGGAAAAATAGCCAAGATTAAAATAAGAAAAGGCGCAGAGGATACGGATTTTGTGGAGGTGCTGGATGGGTTAAATAATTCCTCCATCTTAATTATTGAACAATGAACTGGAAACTGGCTTTGGATATAGCGGTAACTCATTTGACTACCAAGAAAAAACAAAGTCTCGTGGCTATGCTGGGCGTTTTGTTTGGTATTTCCATGTTCCTGGTCATGATCAGTTTTATGACAGGCGTTAACCAGTTCCTTGAAGATATGGCCATGGACAATACGCCGCATATCCGCATTTACAATCCCGTGGAGGTAAAAAATGAAACCATCATTAGCAAGGCTTATAATAAAAATGAAAAAAACGGCTGGTTTGTAGTTCATCACCAGCGGCCAAAGAATGATCTGCCAAAAATAAAAAATGCAAAATTAATTTCAGATGAACTTGAAAAAATGCCCCAGGTCATCGGTGTAGCACCCCAAGTGACCTCAGCGGTATTTTTTAACAATGGCCCCGTTCAGATTCAGGGGGATATTTCAGGAATTGATGTGAGGAAACAGCAACTGCTTTTCAATTTGTATAAAAAAATGGATGAAGGCAGCCTGTATGATTTGCTGAAAGGAAATGATGAGATTGTGATGGGCAAGGGACTGGCAGAAAAGGTAAGTGTAAAGGTGGGCGACCGGGTTAGTGTGACCACCCCGGAAGGGTACAATTTAATCCTGAAAGTAGTGGGTATATTTTCATATGGCATTACTACATTCGATGATACTAAAAGTTATGCTACGCTTTCAACGGTTCAAAAAATTTTGCAACGTGATCCTTTCTATATTACGGATCTCAATATTAAATTGAAGGAAATGCAATCGGCCAGGGCTTTTACTGAAAACCTAAAAAAACAAATGCCCGCTGTGCACTTTGAAGATTGGGAGGAGGCCAATGCATCCATACTGGCAGGGGAAAAGATTCGGGATATCATGACAGCGGTAGTTTCATTTACTTTATTGCTGGTAGCGGGTTTTGGTATTTACAATATTATGAATATGAATATTATCAACAAGATGAAGGATATTGCGATCCTTAAGGCAACCGGTTTCCAGGGCAAAGACATCACGGCCATATTTTTATTTCAATCCCTGATTNNTGGGATTGCTGGTGGGCTTTGGGTTTAGTTACTTATTGTCTATCACCCCTTTTCCTGAAGGATCTTTTTTCCGCATCAGCACTTTCCCGGTAAACTTTGTTCCCCTGCATTATGTCCTGGGTGTATTGTTTGGTTTTGTGACTACTTTGTTTGCGGGTTATTTTCCCGCACTGAAAGCGTCAAAGATGGATCCGGTGAGGATCCTGCGGGGTTAAATAAAAAATTATGGAAACAATTCTAAAGGCGAGCGGGATTGTAAAATACTTCAATGAACCGGAGCCATTCAAAGTATTGAAAGAAGTGAGCTTTGAGGTAATGAAGGGACAATTTCTCTCGATCGTAGGCAAATCGGGTTGCGGCAAATCCACTCTTTTGTATATTTTGAGTACCATGGACACAGATTTTGAGGGCGAGCTGGAAATACGTGGAGAGCAACTCCGTGGGTGGAAACAAAATGACCTGGCAAGGTTCAGGAATGAAAACCTTGGTTTTGTATTCCAGTTTCATTATCTCCTGCCGGAGTTTACAGCATTAAAGAATGTGATGTTACCTGCATTGAAGCTGGGAAAATTTTCCACTGAGGAAGTGGAAACAAGGGCCATAGCGAAATTAAGGATGGTGGGCATGGATAGCTACGCAAAAAAATTATCTTCCCGGTTGTCGGGCGGGCAGCAACAGAGGGTCGCCATTGCAAGGGCACTGATCAACGATCCTGCAATTATCATGTGTGATGAACCGACGGGTAACCTTGACAAAGCAAATTCGCAAAAAGTTTTTGAAATATTTCATCAACTGGCCAGGGAAAATCACCAGACCATCGTCACTGTTACGCACGATACGGATTTTGCCGGTGGATCGGACTATATTGTGGAAATGCAGGACGGACAAATCATAAGGGCATGAGGATACAGCGAAAATATTCTCCCTATATTTTTATTGCCGTTCTTTGCTTGATCGGCGCCTATTTCAGGTATACCATTCTTAGCGGATTTCCCTGGCATGTGCATGTACTGTTGTTTTTAGGCCAATTTACAGTCGTGAGCGCAATTTGGCAGCTGATCCGGCTGGTCAATAAAAAACTGGAAAAGCGATTTACCATAGCTGAACAACCTGGAATACAGATTTTGCTNNTTATTTTATCCTCTTACCTCGTTTGCCCCTGGTATATAAGGATCAAAATTTGTTACCGTTGGTCATAGTCATTTTCATAATAGTGATCATAATGATGACCTTTGGGTATTATACTTATGACCTATTCACTAAATACAAAGTTTCTTCACAGGAACAAGCCAGACTGGGCCTTAAAGCAGTAAATCTGGAAAAGGAAAAATCAATGATGCGCTTTCATCATTTGAAGAACCAGGTAAACCCGCATTTTCTTTTTAATACGTTGACCTCACCCNNATCCTGAGTTGGCTTCGGATTTTGTGCGACATCTGGCAAAAGTATACCGTTATCTGCTGGAGCACAAAGAAAATGAAGTGCTAAGCCTGGAAACCGAGGTAAATTTCATTCGGCATTACATTTCTTTATTGCAGATACGCTACAAAGATGCTATTGAGATCAAGCTGGATATTACCGGTGCGGGTATGGAAAAAGGAATAGTCATGGTCACTCTCCAGATGCTGATAGACAACGCCATTAAACACAACAGTGCGCAATCTACAATGCCCTTAAAGATTTGGATATGGGATGAGGGCGGATCGCTCCATATCCAAAATAACAAACAATTACGCAAACAGATAGAGACATCCAACAGCCATGGTCTGAGACAATTGCAGGAACTGTATTCCTTTCTGACGGACAGNNCCTGTTGAGATCGATGACAAGGCAGCCAGTTTTGAAATTAATTTGCCCTTATTATGACGATACTGATCCTTGAAGATGAATCACTAGTGGCCATCAGTCTTTCAAAACTGGTGCGGGAATTAGAGCCTGCTTCCATGCTGCAAGGACCGCTGGAAAGTGTGAAGGAGTCAAAGGAATGGCTCGCCACACACCCGCTACCAGACCTGATCCTGGCAGACATTCAATTATCAGACGGCATCAGCTTTGATGTTTTTTCTGATAACCGGATCAATTGTCCTGTAATATTTACCACGGCCTACAACGAATACGCCATCCGCGCCTTTAAAGTAAACAGCATAGATTATTTATTGAAACCCGTGGAGAAAAAGGAACTGGAACTTGCACTCAAGAAATTTCATCAGTTGCAATCCAAGTTCAGGGATGAAGGGTATATAAAACAATTGAATGAACTGTTGGGGAACTTCAGCCAGAGCAAAAAACATAAAGAAAGATTTGCCGTTCATCTGGGCAAGTCGGTGACATTAATACTGCAACAGGAAGTGCTGGGTTTTGTAAAAGAAGAAATTATTTATTTAATTAACCAGGAAGGGAAAAAATATATTACTGATTATCGTTCGCTCGATGAAATAGAAGAACTGCTGGATCCAGCGGCATTCTATCGCGCCAACAGGCAATACATTATTCAATTATCCCATATAGAAAGCCTGCGCACGGATGATACCGGTAAAATTAATGTAAGGATGAAAGGAATCAAGCCGAATGACATCATTGTAAGTAAAGAAAAAGCAGCGGAGTTCCGCAAATGGTTTGATGCATAGTACCCGTATCTTTGTTTCCATGTCTCGAATCCTTTCTATTGACTACGGTCTCAAGCGGACTGGAATAGCGGTGACCGATCCTTTAAAAATCATTGCAACCGGATTGACCACGATTGAGTCTTCAGGACTCATTACTTTCTTAAAGGAGTATCTGAAAAAGGAAACGGTTGAATTGATATTAATCGGAGAACCAAAGAACCTGGATAATTCAGATACCCACGCCACCCAGCCTGTCAACCTGATCATTCAAAAATTGCAGAAAGAATTTCCATTCATTTCAATTAGAAAAATAGATGAAAGATTCACTTCCAAAATGGCTTCCCGGGCCATGATTGACATGGGAATGAAAAAGAAGCAGCGCCGCAACAAGGCCCTGGTAGACGAAATTGCTGCAACTATCCTTTTGCAGGAATACCTTGAAAGGGTGGGGAAGTGACGCTTTAAGAAAAGCTATCCATTCCAAAATCCACCCTGCAAGTAGGAATATAACCTGTCTTACTATTCAACGGAATTCGTGTAAATTTGCGGCAATTTGAGAATTATGATTCTACCTATTGTCGCATATGGGGCCCCCATTTTGAGATCAGTGTGCAAAGATATTTCTCCCGATTATCCGGGACTTTCCCAGCTTGTCGAGGATATGTGGGAAACTATGTATTATAGCAGCGGGGTGGGTCTTGCCGCTCCGCAGGTGGACAAGAAAATCCGTCTGTTCATAGTTGATTCCAGCCAGGTATTCACCAATATGGAAGAAGAGGATAAAGGGAAATACCCGGATGAACCTGGAACGAAGCAGGTCTTCATCAATGCCCATATTATTGAATTAAATGGAAAGGGATGGCTTTATAATGAAGGATGTTTAAGCATACCCAAAATCCGCGAAGATATTATCCGGCATGAAGTAGTAACCCTGGAGTTTATGGATGAAAATTTCCAATCAAAAATTCAGACATTCACAGGCATAACTGCAAGAATAATTTTGCATGAATACGACCATATCGAAGGCAAATTGTTTATAGATTACCTCAAACCGCTGAAAAGAAAATTATTAAAGGGAAAACTGGATGATATTTCCAGGGGCAGGATAAGTGTTGATTACAAAATGGTTTTTCCTAAATGAAAACATTTGCATCTTCCTTTCTAGTTCTCTTGTCAACAATTCTATTTTTGTTAATTCCCTGTTTTGTTTATTCTCAGGATTCAAGCGTTATGTTTTTTGCCAAAGCGATAACTTTGAAAGAGGTGGTGGTGCGCAGCAACCTTAATGTAGCGGCATTTATTGACCGGGTAAAAAACGACACTACTTTTTATAAGGCCTTCCGTAATCTGAAGGTAATTGGATTTACCATGCTCAACGATATCAGCATGAAGGATAAAAAGGGCAAGCAGAAAGCTACCCTGGATAGCCGTACAAGGCAATCCGTGAAAAATGGGTGCCGGTGGATGCAGACAATTGAGGAACATACCTCCGGGGACCTGTACGATAAAAATCACAAATGGAATTATTACACGGCGGAGATGTATGCGGGTTTATTTTTTGCAAATGATACCATTTGCGGGGAAACTAATATTGTAAAAGGGGATGAATTCAATACCAGTGGGAAAACGGGACTGGAAAAGCATAAAGAACAATTGAAAATGCTGTTTTTTAACCCTGGAAATAAAATACCCGGTATTCCCTTTATTGGAGGCAAAGTTGCCCTATTCGATGATGAAACAGCGAAACTTTACGATTTCATACTGGATATGGATTTGCTGCATGGTGAAATGTGCTATATATTCAAAATTATACCCCGCCCGGATTTGAGCAGTGATGAAAAAAATAGAATCGTCATTAACGAAATGACGACCTGGTTCCGTTCCAGTAATTGGGAAATCCTGGCCCGCCATTATGACCTGAGCTATGAAGCCGGCGTATTTGATTTTAATGTGAACATGGAAGTTGAACTGGGCAAATTTGAAAATTATCTTGTACCTACACTTATCCGGTACAATGGAAACTGGAGCGTAATTTTTAAAAAAAGGGAAACGGGCGTATTTACAGCTACCCTATTTGATTTTACCAGGTAAAGTCCTGCGCAGTTTCAGGCTTTCAGGTTTAGGCACCCTTGTTCGTGGCATAGCTTCTCCATTTTTCAATTAGTTTTTTCATATCCTCCGGTAATTCGCTTTCGAATAATACCTCTTTGCGCGTAACCGGATGGATGAATCCAAGGGTTCTGGCATGCAGGGCCTGGCGGGGGCAAATAGCAAAACAATTTTCAACGAACTGTTTATATTTGGTAAAAACGGTACCTTTCACGATTTTGTCACCGCCATAGGTAACATCGTTAAAAAGGGGATGGCCTATGTGCTGCATATGAACGCGGATCTGGTGGGTCCGGCCTGTTTCTAGTTCACATTGTATCAGGCTTACATAACCAAATCTTTCAAGGACTTTGTAGTGCGTGGTGGCCTCCTTGCCCTGTTCTCCATCAGGGTAAGCATCGAATATCTTCCTGAATCGTTTATGCCTTCCAATATGTGCTTTGACCGTTCCGGTTTGATCTTTAAAGTCACCCCAAACCAGGGCCACATATTGACGCTTTACAGATTGATCGAAAAATTGTTTGGCCAAACTCGTCAGGGATTTTTCATTTTTTGCCAAAACCAGCAGTCCGCTTGTGTTTTTATCAATCCTGTGTACAAGCCCGAATCTGGGCAAATTGCCGGCTGGAACTTCCGGGTTCGCCTGCTGGATGCGCCAGGCAATTCCGTTGATTACTGTGCCGGAATAATTGCCGGAAGCCGGATGGACCACAAGGCCCGGAGGTTTGTCAATGATAAGAATATCATCATCTTCAAAAACTATCTGTAAGGGTACTTCCTCAGCAATTATTTCTTCATTATTTACCTCTTTGTCCGAATACATGATTATTTCATCCGAGGGGCGCACCTTATAGTTTGGTTGAACAATTTTATTATTTACCATGATCCTGCCTGACTCAATAGCCGACTGAATTTTGGTCCTGGAGGCATTTTGAATCCTTGCTGTCAGAAACCTATCCAACCGCAGCGGTTCCTGACCCTTATCGATAATGATATTCATCCTTTCATACAGGTTGTCAGAAGGCTCTGCTATTTCCTCCTCCTCTTTTTCCCGCACTGGATATTTAGACATACCGTGTAGTTTTCACAAAAATAAGACAGTTACGGTTTTGTAGTTAGCTTTGCTGCTTGTATGATAAAACAAGTGGTACTATTTGAAGATTTGGGCAATATGGGATATCAAGATGCCTGGACTTACCAGGAAGAGCTATTGCAAAGGAATGTCAGGCTAAAATCAGAATCCTCGAAGCAAAAGCCGGTTCCTACCCGCAATTACCTGCTATTCGTGGAACACCCCCCCGTTTTCACCCTGGGCAAAAGTGGAAAGATTGAAAATGTACTGATCAGCCGGGATGAAATGAGGGAGGAGGGGATTCAATTTTTTAATACCAACCGGGGAGGGGATATCACTTTTCACGGGCCGGAGCAATTGGTGGGGTATCCCATTATTGACCTGGAAAATTTTTATACAGATATTGGCAAATATATGCGTGACCTTGAAGAAGTGATTATTTTGACCCTGGCAGAATACGGAATAAAGGGAGGTCGATCTGCCGGAGAAACAGGGGTATGGATAGAATCGGATAAAAAAGGACGCGAACGTAAAATATGTGCCCTGGGAGTCCGATGCAGCAGATGGATAACCATGCATGGTTTTGCCTTCAACGTTAATACTGACTTGTCATTTTTTGATCATATCGTTCCCTGCGGTATCCAGGATAAAAAAGTTACGTCCCTTGAAAAGGAACTTGGGCGGGGCATTGTCATGGCCGAGGTAAAACAGAAAGTAAAAAATAATTTTGAGAAGGTTTTCAGAGTCGATTTGATTGAAAAGTCAAGATAAAATGGTCAGAATTCTTTTGGTATCAGAAGCCTGTTTTTTTCCCTTAGTTTTCCATCTTCATACAGCTCGAAACGGAACCAGCCTGCATGGATAAAAGCTGCTTTGTCAATAATTAGCATTGGATATTTTATTTCTTTGACTTCCATTAACGGGGTTCCATCCAGTTCAAAGAACTTCGCAGTATATTTTTTCCTGGCAGCATCCGGGAGTGAGAGGGTTACACTACCACTTTTTGATGTGAATACAAGCTGGGACACTTTGTATACTTCTTTGGTTTCGGGGGGTGGTTTATTCTCTTTAGCTTCCTTCGCTACAAAGGGTTTGATAAGAATGGTGTCGGCATGGACAAATAAGATAGTGTCTTTGGTCTTATTTAAAATGGAATCTCTGAAAAGCAGGAGCATTTTTGCCGGAAGCGGGGTAAGCGAGGAATCTTTTCCCTTAATGAAAATAATTTTT
>PLCH01000319.1 GCA_003135585.1 Chitinophagaceae bacterium | reverse complement strand
ATCAAAGAAAGGAAGTTCGGCTTTTTCTGCTGGCACGGCCAGCCCTATCCGACCCAGGTAAAAGCATAGGCCAACTGCTTTTAGCAGGGTTGACTTTCCGGACATATTGGGTCCTGTAATCAAAGTGACGTGTTTTTTTTCACTCAGACTGTTTTTTACAGGCTTCTTTAACATTGGATGATAGAAATCCACCAGTGAAAAGCCGGTCTTTGTAAATTCAGGGAACTTAAAATTGTGTTTCAATATGCCTTTCGAGACAGATAGGTAAGCTTCAAATAAAAAAAAATGTTCCCAAAAAACATCCAAATCGCCGCCTTTTGCATTCTTACTGATGATATTGCTTAATTCGAGTATTTGCCTGATTTTTAATCCATGACTCCTCGCAATGGATGCATATTTTTCAATCCGCAAGTCTAAAAAGAACCTGGTTATATTTTCGAGACCCAATTTAAAGGATTCCGGAAAAGATTGGCTGTCCAAATGAGAAAAGTAGTAATTGTTCAGATGGTTAAAAAAGAGAACCAGTTGACTCAGTCTGCCGCTCTCGCGACACCTTTCTGTCCTTGCAAAGAATAAATGAAACTTTAAGGAACTGCCGTACCCATTTGTATCCCTGTCTTTAAAACTATTCAGGTAGTGGTAGACCTCATTAAATTCTGTTTTGGAATAGGAAAAAGTCCTATGCAGCCGGCTATTTTCCATCAAGCGCTTGAGGATGTCCTGCCTTTGCAATACCTCCTCCATGGAAACCGGGATTTCCGTCAATAATTGAAACAATCGATCCTTTGATAAATCATTGTAAACAAAATCAAATAAAGGGAAAATTTCTTTTTTTATGTGCAGATCCTCTGTATTCGTCATTCAAGTGTTTTTTTTGTTAACAGACCAAGATAAATAAACTTGTAAGTCTGAAATTTTTGATATTGTTAATCTTGTCTGAATATTCAATTCAGAAAAAACACTCTTTCACAGGTTTACCTAGTTTAATCTTTCACCGGAATTTCACTCAATGAACCAATTAGCTGGGGAATTTTTGACCAAACCAGAACTGGAAATTTTTTAGAAAATTTAAACCAAGTGCCGATAATCAAAAAATGTCACAGCACTCAGGCGGCTCACAGAATGAAACGTGACTATTATTCCGGTAAAACCAATCCTCCTGAATTGCTAAAACACCGAATGCAAAATTTGAACACTACTTTTCGAAAAAGCTTTGGCTGCGCGAAGCCGCATTTTCCTGGCTTCTTCCCTTCTTCCTTGTTTGGCCAGCACTATAGCAAGCCCGGTAAGTGACCATCCATTATTCGGATTTATTTTTAAATCTTCTTTATACACTCTTTCGGCTTCTGTATATTTTTTGTTTTTGAATAGGACATTTCCCAAATACTGCCAACTGATATGAGTTGGAGCATCTTCCTGGCGGCTGGCTCCCTTACGATTTTGCTTGCTATTTCAACCGTAAGTTTACATGCAATAAAAACAGTACTTGCGAACCCAGTGAATAGCTTAAAGAGTGAATAAAAGAAATCCTGAATCCTATCCCGAGAACACCTATTTTCATCGGTAATTCCACTATTTTAATTCTCCGGGTATTACCGTGACCATTTGCTTTCTGCCTTCCTTTAATACCCCTAACCTTGTTTTTCTGCTAATTGACTCTTCATTTAGATATTTATGCAAGTTGTCAACGGTTGCAACCGGCTTACCATCAAATTCGACAATAATATCTCCTACCCTCAATTGATTATTGTAAACATCCGCATCAGCTAATATTTCAAAAACTCAGACACCGGTCTTTGTTTTTAGCTGATTGGCCGCTATCATTCGCTGAGTTAGATTTACCGTCTGCGCTCCTACCCCCAATTGTGCCCTTTTCACTTGTCCGTGCATAATTAATTGACCCGTCACAAATGACGCCAGGTTGGAAGAAACAGCAAAACATAAGCCCTGTGCGGCCGACAACATGGCAGTATTTACACCGATCACCCTTCCTTCTGAATTCACCAGCGGGCCCCCACTGTTTCCCGGGTTTAACGCCGCATCGGTTTGGATAATATCATCAATCAATCTGCCATTATTTGCCCNNTTTGCCCTGAGGGTTCGGCCTGTTGCACTAACCACACCAGCAGTTACCGTGTGCTGCAATCCAAGAGGGTTTCCAATCGCAATGGCTACCTGCCCAGGTTCAAGCAAATCTGAATTAGCAAATTGCAAAGGGCTTAAATCAGCATAATACACTTTTAATATAGCAATATCCGTAGAAGGATCCGTGCCAATTAAACTGGGATTCAATTCGATGCCGTCTGTAAACGCTACTTTGACCGAAACAGCGTTTTCAATAACATGATGATTGGTCACGATATAACCATCCGAGGAAATAACAAAGCCGGAACCGAACCCAGGTTGGTCAATTGTTTTCCCCGTCCTTGGGTCCTGTATTTTCTTGACAACTTTTACATGCGCGACCGCCTGTGAGGCATTTCTTACCACAGCCGTAACGGTTGTTGAATATGCATCCAGCAAATTCCTATCTGAAGAACCAATCAGATTTATAGGATTATTATCTTGTTCCATTCTTCTGGAAGTCCAACAATCAAACCAAATGAATCAGACAGTAATTTTGGCAGAACAGCTACCAATTGAATTGGTTTTTAATAACTTGCGGTGAAGTGAGGAAGATGCCCCATATTCAATCGCTGCCAACCTATCATAAATATGTGGGAGAAAGAGTCGAGTTGATTATATCCAATTCCGGCCTTTGTATTGTCACGGTTTCGACCATGGGCTGTATCGAGAATGTACAGTTTAATTTTTACTCCAAGCCTAAATTGTTGATTAATCATTATATGCGAAAACGGCACCTTCTTGGTTATTTTAAAATTGTCAACACTCACATTTACGGATTTGAACGTCAATTTTTTTATATATATTCAAAAAATATTTTAAAATCACCCTCCGAAATCTTTTCAAGAATAAAGTACTTTCTTTTATCAACATTTTTGGTTTTGCGACGGGAATGGCTTTTGCTATTCTTATAGGTTTATGGGTACGATATGAAATCAGCTTTGATGCATTCCATAAGAATAAGGACCGAATAGCACTATAGTACTCCCCATTTTCGATACCAAAAGGCTAGGGTGTTAAGTTAAGATTTACTATCATAAGGTGCTTCATCAAGCTGCTTTTTTATTTGATTCCTGATATCTGTTGTTAGGCCGAATTGTTCTAACGCCGTGTNNAGCAAGGAATTTGTATCTCTATTTTACAACCATTTCCCGGGCTGCTTATTATAACCATTTCGCCATTGTAAGATTCGATCCTGTTAAACATATTTGAAATACCGATTCCTTTTCTTTTTGATATGGGATCAAAACCCTTCCCGTTGTCAAGGATCGAAATATAAACAACTCCGGCATTGTGATGAATTGATA
>PLCH01000530.1 GCA_003135585.1 Chitinophagaceae bacterium | reverse complement strand
ATGTAATATTGCTGGATAATGGCCGTACCAATATCCTTGCAAATGAAAAGGTCAGGGAGAGTCTATACTGCATTCGTTGCGGAGCCTGTCTGAATGCCTGCCCTGTATATAAAAATATAGGCGGTCATAGCTACAGTGCCACCTATAGCGGACCCATTGGTTCGGTCATCACCCCTCATTTGAAAGATATGAATGATTGGAAGCATCTCAGTTATGCCTCCTCCTTGTGTGGAAATTGTACGGAGGTCTGCGCAGTGAAGATTAATTTGCATGAACTTTTATTGGAAAACAGGCATGAGGCTGTCGAAACGGGCAATTCGGCCTGGAGCGAAAAAATAGCCTGGAAAGTCTGGAAGCANNACTGGATCGTAAATAAAGTTTTTAAAGGCTGGACGGCTCACCGGTCCGGGCTCGTTTTTTCAGAGAAAACTTTTAATGAATTGTGGAAAGACGATTAAATACGGTAAAAATACGGTCCTCCCAAGTATATTTTCAGGTCGGTGATATTCCGGCTTTTTTTATTTTTGGAGAACCCTGCCAATGCTTTTATATAGCCAACATATAACCCCAAGGCTTAGGTACGTTGTTGATTTTATTTCTAAAGAAATCTTCACTGAACCCATCACGATCACTAGTGACAGGATGGCTTTTGAGTTCTCCGACGGACCCCGATTGAATTATTCGGACGCGGAAAGCCCAGAAAATGAATTTTTTGTTCGAAGCACTCCCCTACTTTTTGAAACGGGTATCAGTTCGCAGCCTGTTAAATGTTTTGAAGTCAACAATCATAAAGCTTTTTTCCAAACCAGCGGTGGTTTCCCGTTTGATATCTTCGCGGCCACTTTTTATTTGCTAAGCCGATNNCAAATTCCTTTAATCAATATCTGGTTGCTGGATTTTAGGAAATCATTGCAGCAAAAATTTCCCCGTCTTCTGTTTCGCCATTCTTCCTTTAAGTTTATTCCAACCTATGATATAGACATTGCTTATTCCTATCTGCATAAGGGATGGAAAAGAAATATCGGAGGGTTATTCAGGTCATTGCTTCAGGGGAAATGGAAAGAGGCCTTTGAAAGAATACAGGTATTGTTAAAAAGGAAAAAAGATCCTTTTGATTCTTATGAGTGGCTTGATTCGCTTCATCTTTATTGCAGGCTGAGGGCCTATTACTTTTTTTTGGTAGCCGAAGAGCAGAAGGGGTATGACAAAAATATCCCTCCTGGAAAAAAGGCTTTCCAGCAACTGATCCTGTATCATTCATCCGGATACACCGTGGGAATTCACCCTTCCTGGCAAAGCGGGAATGACGAAAAATTACTGAAGGAGGAAATCGAGTGGTTGGAATTTATTGTAAATAAAAAAATAGCGTATAGCCGGCAGCATTATATTCGGATCCAGTTGCCTTCAACCTACCAAAAGCTTATTAAAGCGGGTATAAACAAGGATTTTTCAATGGGTTATGGCAACATCAACGGATTCCGGGCTTCAATTGCCTCTTCCTTCTACTGGTTCGATCTGGAAAATGAACAGCAGACAAACTTGATACTTTTTCCTTTTTGCTTTATGGATGCGAATTCTTTCTATGAACAAAAATTCACAGCCCAACAGGCGATGGATGAACTGTTGCAGTATTATTATGCCATTAAAAAAGTAAATGGATTGATGATTACCATTTTTCACAACCACCTGCTGGGCACGGATCAGAGTTTTGCCGGATGGAAAGAAGCATATGAAGTATTTTTGAAGGAAGAGATTTATTGGGATATGTAAGAACCTGTCAGGGATCGATTTTTCTGAATACTTCATTGACCAGGTAAACGCCATATAAAGTAATTATCCCGCCCACAGCAATAAAAATGCTCAGTCTTTCTCCAAAAAGAAAGGAACCCAGCAAAACAGCCACTACCGGATTAATATAAGCGTAAATGGAAACCTGTTCTGTGGGTAGGTTTTGTAAGGCATATAAATAAGCCAGAAAAGAAACTACCGATCCAAAGACAACCAAATAACCAATAGCGGCCCATGACTGCCAGGGTATCTGCTGAATAGGAATGGCAATTCCCGCGAAGCTGCTAACCAGATAAAGGGTGATTCCTGATACAAACATTTGCAAGCCGATACTGAAGTAAGGATTGAATTCTTGGGACCGCTGTTTGGTATATATGGTGCCTAATGCCCAGGATAGTGTGGCAACAAGAGAAACAAAAATTCCAAAACGGAAATCCGCTTTAAAAAAATCTACCAGGTGGTCATAAAAAACCACGCAAACACCTCCAAATCCAAGCAACAGACCTATTACAGCCTTCCCGGCCGGGAATTTGGAAGTGCCTGCGAAAGGCCCCAGGATTACCAGCCAGAGTGGAAAGATGGCAGCAATGATTGCACCAAGCCCCGCTGAAATGTACTGGACTCCCCAGGTGGTTAAGCCGTTGCTTAGAAAAAAATTTAGGAAACCCAGAACAAAAATGGTGATCCATTCTATTCCTCTCGGCCATTTGGTTCCTTTCAGCAGGAAAAAAAATATGATAGCAAGGCCCGCAATTGTCTGCCTGATTGCAGCCAATTGTAATCCAGGTACAAATTTTACACCGAAGCGGGAAGCCAGCCAGGTTGTCCCCCATAAAAAACTAACCAAACCTACCGCAAATAGAGCTTTGGTCCGTTTACTGTGCTGGCTGATGAGAGAAGAATATGGTTTTTGATTCATTTTTTGGAGCAACTGGATCATCTTGTAGCCCTGTTTATCTACACCCAGGCTGGGATTATTCTTTATTAATGTTTAAAATGTCGTTTTCCCGTCATCACCATTGCTAGGTTGTTTTGTTTGCAATATTCAATGGAATCTTTGTCGCGTACCGAACCGCCGGGTTGAACAAAGGCAACAATGCCTTCCCGATGCGCCATCCGAACACAATCATCAAACGGAAAAAATGCGTCTGATGCAAGAACCGCAGCTTTCAAATCAAGATTAAATTGCTTGGCTTTTTCTACCGCCTGCCGCAGGGCGTCAACTCGGCTGGTCTGTCCGCATCCCTTTCCTATAAGTTGTTTATCTTTTACCAGGGAGATGGCGTTTGATTTCAGGTGTTTGGCAACCAGGTTGGCAAATAAAAGATCCTCTTTCTCCGGTGCAGAAGTCTCCC
>PLCH01000514.1 GCA_003135585.1 Chitinophagaceae bacterium | reverse complement strand
GTCAGGGGGGTGGGATACAAATACACCGGATAGCCGCCTGGTGAATTATTTTTGGAAACCCGATGAGGATTTAAAAATCTATTCGAAAAAGAATCTAAATAAAACCGGCTGAACTCACTGTAGCTTTTCTAATAATAACTCAGCCTGATGCAAAAGGGCTTCCATGTTCTGCATATTATAAGAAGGAGTATACAAACTCATTTCGCACTCATTCAGAATTCCGGAAAACAGCAGGGTCGTATCGGCATCCATTCCTTTTGCCCGCAATTGTACTATAATATTCTGCTTATTTAATTGGCTCGAAGGCAGATCCAGTTTATCGACCACTGCCTTCCATACCGAACGGTTCAACTCACTGTAAAAATATTTATATTCTCCGCTGCCAAGCAATTGCTTTGCTTTTTCCAATGGATCGATCCGTATGAGGGGTGGATCAGGTATCTCAATTTTTTCTTCTGCAGGTGCAGGGATATTTTTTTTCATGCGCCTGTTTTGCATACCCAGGTAGAAAGCAAGACCGGAAAAAATAAGTATGGCAAAAAGCCATTCGAGATGTTTTTGAAGGAACTCGCCGAAGCCCTGCATATTTTCTGTTGATTTTGATCCGGTGGCAGGAGGCTGGGGGCTTGGAGCTTTTTTTACCGCCGCTGCTACCTTTACTAGTAAGGGCTGGCTCTGGATAGATTTATAAGATTGGCTGGCCGGATCAAAATAAGAAATTTCAACTGGCGGAATCATGTAATCACCTTTTGCCTTGGGAATAAAACTGTATTCAAATGTTTTTGATCNNGGGATCATAGGATTCAAAATTCGCAGGCCATTGTACAGAAGGCGCATTTACCACTGGAAGATTACCGTTACCTTTGACGGTGACCTTCAATACGGCTGGGTCCTGCGCAGAAATATTTTTATTTTCAAAAGCTGCATTGATTGAAAAATGCCCGACGGCCCCATTAAACGCAGGCGGTCTGCTCTCAAGTGGCAATGGCTTTACAGAAATGTCAACTGGCTTGGTATCAAGTGTAATGTGCTGGTCAACCGGAATACCCTGCACCTCATCAGAAAACCTGCCGAAGAGTTCGTCCAGGGGGTTAGCGCTGGGTCTTTCCTGGCGGGCCACTTTTACAAAATGAACAGTATTTTCAACTTCTACCGGATCCAATGCTATAGTTCCTGCCTGCAGGGGTATGAGTTGCGTTTTTCTTATGGTATGGACTGTAAATGGTTTCCCGTTTACAGTTTCGACAGAGGAGGCATTCGCATTGGGATCCATCATGTCATAGACACTGAACCCGTTCAAAGAGGGAAGCTTGGTTACCCTTGATTCTGACTGGAGGCGCGAATATAATTTATAGGTAGCCATAATTGATTCCCCGACATAACAGCTGGTTTTATTCACGAGAACTTTAACAAATAAGTTTTTTCGGATCTTATCTGCCATATTCTCACCCGGTTTGAGAGTGTATTCCCTGTCCACGTCGAGGGGTTCACCAGGCCATTTAGCACCCACGGGAGGAGGGGGATTGGGGTTTGGCCTGGAAGAGCCTGTTGCATTTACTTCGATTGTAACGGAGTTCGAACGCAAAGGCTTGCCATCGACCNNATGGTGAACTTCCCGGTCTTATTGGGCTGCAGGACAAAGGAAATTGACTTGTATTGCGACATGTTCCCATTGACAATACTCATGCCGCTTGATTGAATAGGACCCTGGACGACCTGGAAATCGGAAAAAACCGGTGGAGTCAGATGGTCTATTGTCTTGGCATTTTCAACCACAAATTCGATCTGCACGTAGTCTCCGCGGCCGACCTCCCGGCTGTTGACAACGGTGCTGAATTTAACCTGTGCGGACACAAGGCCACCAGGCAGCAATGCAAAAATGACAGCAAGTAAACGAAGACGTAAAATTGTAACGATATTTTTTAATTTTATTAATATAAATAAATTCATGGTCACCCTCAGATCCTGACCCTGCAAATATAAAATTTGATCGGTTGTATTAGGCTGCAGGAATGGGTTAAAGCTGCGTTAATTGTACAGTTTTAAGAAAGGTCACCCAATTGCGGGCGCATTAAAATTTCCTCCACGCATGCGCGGGAAGAGAGCTGGGAGGCTGCATAAACCATTTCAGAAATATCCTTTGCGTCCATAATTCTTTGGGGGTCAATACCGCTGCCTGCCCATGAGTCCGTATAGGCCGCCCCTGGGTAAACAGTAGTTACTTTTATACCATATGGCTTCAATTCCTCGCGCAGATTTTTTGAAAACCCGGCCAATGCATATTTACTGATGCTGTAAGAACCGCCATTTGGATAGGCCTGCAGGGAAGCTATTGAACAGATGTTAAAAATATGCCCGTTTTTTTTCTCCATCATGGCCGGCAAAAGGGGTCTTGTCACATTGTAAGCGCTATATACATTCGTTGTTATCATTTTTTCAAGCACACCCTCAGCCTCATTATATATGCTGCCCGGAATAAATTGCCCGGCATTGTTTATTAAAACATCTGTGGAAATTCCCCGGTCCAGTATCCAGGCGGCAAAAGCTTTTGCCTGTTCTTTCAAGGAAAGATCAAACGGTTTTGCTTTTATCGTTACATCAGGATATTTCAACATCAGTTCTTCAAGTGTATTATATAAGGCCAGTTCTGACCGTGAACACAAATACAAATGATGCCCGTTCGATGCAAACTTTTCCGCCAGGGCCTTTCCCAATCCCCTTGAAGCTCCGGTAATGATAACATGCATCGCCCCTTTCATATTTCAGTGATTTGTTGTGTAATTTGCAAACTTAGCATGAATAATAAACTCGGGGGCATGAAATACCGCCATCTTTTCTTCGACCTGGACCATACACTTTGGGATTTTGAAGCCAATAGCCGCCAGACCCTGGAGGAATTGTATCAGCAACTTGACCTGGAAAGCAAAGGAGTCGATGATTTTGACCGTTTCCATAAAAACTATCTTATTCACAATGACAAGCTATGGGACCGTTACAGAAATGGATATATAAAAGTAGATGAATTGAGGTGGAAACGGATGTGGCTCACCCTTTTGGATTTTAAGATTGGAAACGAGGAACTTTCGCGAAAAATGGGTTCTTTGTTTTTAGACCTTTTACCAACCCGCAAACTACTCTTTCCGCATACGGTTGAAATTTTAGAATGGCTGGGCCGCAAAAACTATCAGCTGCACCTGATAACTAACGGGTTTGAAAAAACACAGCACAGCAAATTAAAAAATTCCGGACTCGACAAATATTTCAGGCAGGTGATCACCTCAGAGGGTTCCAATAGTTTAAAGCCCCATAAGGAAATTTTCGATTACGCCTTTCAGAAGACCGGCGCCGGGAAAGAAGAAAGCATTATGATCGGGGATTCCATAGAAGTTGATATACAGGGAGCTATCAATGCTGGCATTGATCAGGTGTACGTGAACCACCTGAACATCGGGACCTCGCTTATGCCTACCTATACCGTCTATTCATTGAAAGAACTGGAAAACATCTTTTAAAAGGTTGCTAATACCGTTACCCCTCCCTGCACTGCCTGGTTCAGTTTCACCGACACCCTGGCCCCGGCGGGCAGCAACACATCCACCCGGGATCCGAATTTGATGAAACCCATCTCTTCGCTTTGAAGAACTTTTTGTCCGACGCTCAGGTAGTTTACGATCCGTTTTGCAAGTGCTCCGGCAATTTGCTTTACAAGGATTTCCCCTTTGTTGGAGCTGATCACCACAGTATATCGCTCATTTTCCGTTGAGGACTTGGGATTCCACGCCACCAGATACTTCCCCTTGTGGTATTGGCTGTACACAACATTGCCGCTGACCGGGTTGAGGTTTTGGTGCACATTGGCAGGGCTCATGAAAATAGAAACCTGAAGGCGTTTGTCTTTAAAATATTCCTCATCAAACATTTCCTCTATTACCACCACTTTCCCATCAGCCGGACAAACCACGGCATTTTCGTCAATGGTCAGTTTTCTGCTGGGCACACGGAAAAATGAAATAAGAAACAGCAGGAGGCCAAGCGTAATAATAAAAATGATCCAGCTTAACCAGGGCTGGTGAAAGCTGATGAAATAAAAGGAAACAAGATTGATAAGAGCAAAAACAAATGCACTGACCGCAATTGTCTTATGTCCTTCTTTGTGAATGGTCATGAAAATAAATTAAATACAAAATTATAGAATGAATTCAGATGTGATTCATTTTATGACTTTATAACAAATAAAACATATAACCACACAAAAGGCGTGGCTACCAGCAAAGAATCAAAACGGTCCAAAAAACCACCATGTCCCGGCATGATATGACCACTGTCCTTTACCCTTGCCATTCGCTTGAGCTTGCTTTCCAGTAAATCTCCGAAAGTCCCGGCAATAGAGGCAATGGCAGCAATGACCATCCAGGGCAAAATGGATTCCAGATCAAATTCACTGCTGACCAGATAACCAATCCACCCCATGATCAGCACCGCCAGAATAATTCCCGAAAGCGTTCCCTCCAGTGTTTTTTTTGGTGATATTTTGGAGATCGGTGTCCTGCCGATGAAGGATCCCACAATATATGCCATCGTATCATTGATCCAGAGAGACGCAATAATCATCAGAACCAGCATTTTATCAATGATATCCAGGATGCTTCCGTAAAACATACTTCTCAGATTTGTCAGCAATCCAAGGCTCAGGGAGATGTAAAGCAATCCCAGGGCAGAATATCCGATATTCTTCAAATGGATCTGTCTGTCAAACAATATTTCCACAATAGGTAATACAAACATGAAAAACAAGCCTAACCAAAGCCCGATCCAATGCAAAGAAATTCCTGCAAGTATATACCCCTCATTTGTGAAATACAACATGATGCACCAGCCGGCGATCATTACCCCGAATTTATGAAAAGCTGAGATCTCCGCATATTCGGCATCTGCCAGCGCAATAAGTTTTTGGTATTCGACNNGCTCCACTGATTCCACAACAGGCCAGCCAGCATCACCACCGCAAAAATGAGAGCCGTTAGCGCCCGGGTTTTAAAAGTAGTAACATTCAGAGCCATGAAGTGAAGGTAATGAATTAGTAATTTATGTTATCAGTGAACCCTGGGCAGGGGACTTTGGTCTGCACAAACAAAGCTGAAATAAGCCCTCGAGCCTATCACCCGGCTATACAAAC
>PLCH01000549.1 GCA_003135585.1 Chitinophagaceae bacterium | reverse complement strand
GCTTTGATATTATGCTGGCTGCCATTGTAGGTTTCGCTGGTCTAAAGCCGACGCTGAAGGCAGTTGAAAACGGGAAGGCCATCGCCTTGGCCAACAAAGAGACTTTGGTCGTAGCCGGTGACATTGTCATGCGGAAAGCAGTTGAAAACCAGGCCCCGATCATACCTGTAGACTCGGAACATTCTGCCATCTTTCAATGTTTAATCGGAGAATCGAGAAACCGTATTGAAAAAATTATTCTCACTGCTTCCGGAGGCCCGTTCTTAGGAAAGAAACCAAACTTTTTAGTTAATGTAAAAAGAGATCATGCCCTACAACACCCTAACTGGAATATGGGAGCAAAGATTACTATCGATTCAGCCACTTTGATGAATAAGGGATTGGAGATGATCGAGGCAAAATGGTTATTCAACCTGTCACCGGAACAGGTTCAGGTGGTAATTCACCCCCAAAGTATAATCCATAGCCTGATCCAATTTGAAGACGGGAGCATTAAAGCACAATTGGGTCTGCCGGACATGAAGTTACCTATTCAATATGCGCTGGGTTTTCCGAATAGGATTAAGAATACCCTGCCGCGGTATGATTTTAAAAAACCAAACAAACTTACATTTGAGGATCCCGATATGAAGACTTTTCGAAACCTCAGCCTTGCAATTGAGGCTTTGATAAAAAAAGGAAATCTTTCCTGTGTATTGAACGCAGCAAATGAAATCGCCGTTTACGCTTTCCTGCGCAACCGCATCGGGTTCCTTGACATGACTGACCTGATCGAACGAACCATGCAGCATGTTCCTTTCATTGAACAACCTTCGCTGGAAGATTATTTTGACAGCGATGCTGAGGCCCGTAATTTTGCCGCTTCCTTGATTAAACTCTGAAATTTAGAACAAATCTGAATTAATCATTAAAAGTTTCGCCATATGGCGCATTTCAATATATGACACTATTAGTAATTGATTGGTCTGCAATTGGAATTAGAGCACTTCAGTTTATTTTATGTATATCTATAATTGTGGGATTGCATGAGCTTGGGCATTTCCTAACTGCTAAATGGTTTAAATGCCGGGTTGAAAAATTTTATATTTTCATGAATCCCTGGTTTTCATTGTTCAAGAAGAAAATAGGAGAGACAGAATATGGGATCGGATGGGTACCATTTGGTGGTTATGTTAAGATTTCGGGCATGATTGATGAAAGCATGGACAAGGAACAAATGAAATTGCCCCCCCAACCCTGGGAATTTCGAAGTAAGCCTGCATGGCAGCGCTTGATTATTATGGTGTCAGGTGTCACCGTAAATCTGATATTGGGGTTTCTGATTTATGCTATGATGTCATGGCATTGGGGAGATGAATACATACCTACAAACAAACTGATCTATGGTATTGCGACAGATTCCTTAGCTAAAAGCATTGGATTAAATGACGGTGATAAAATATTAACTGTCGACGGGCAATATATTGACAACTTTGGTAAAATTCCCCTGAAGATTATTTTGTACGGTTCCAGGACTATTCAGATTGACAGAAATGGCCAGAAAGAAACAATTAATATCCCTAATGATTTTGCTGGGAAACTTATTAAGTATAAAGCGATTAATTTTATTGCACCGCGTGTTCCAGCCGAGATAGATTCCATTGCTGCAGGCTCGTATGCTGAAAAAATCGGGCTTCGTAAAGGGGATAGAATCATAGCCATGGACAGTTCTGTATTGTTTTATTCTGATATAAGGAAACAAGTACAGAACAATAAAAATAAAGAAGCCTATCTCACATATGTAAGAGGCCATGACACATCCACGGTAAAAGTAACTGTTCCGGCCAGTGGAATATTTGGGTTTTATTATACCCCCGCATTTGAGCTGCTGGATAAGAAAGTAATAAAATATTCATTTTTTGAAGCTATACCAGCAGGTATTCAAAAAAGCTATGTGACTTTGGAAAGCTATTGGCTGCAATTGAAGCTGATTTTTAGCGGGAAGGTGAATACCAATGAATCATTGGGGGGAGTAATTTCAATGGGTAAAATGTTTGCGCCTGTCTGGGACTGGCAAAGTTTCTGGGGGATCACGGCCTTATTTTCTTTAATATTGGCGTTAATGAATATATTGCCGATACCTGCTTTGGATGGCGGACATGCTTTATTTACCTTGTTTGAGATGATAACAGGAAGAAAACCAGGAGATAAATTTATGGAATATGCCCAAATGGCAGGTATGGTCCTGTTGCTGGGATTAATGGCATACGCTTTGGGGTTAGATATATTTAGATTGTTCAAATAATCAGGTTCTGAAAAATTAGACTTTTCTATCCCAATCCTGAGAAAGGGTAATAAATCAAAAAAAAGGGGGTGCCCGGTTTTGACAGCGTAGATCTTTGAAAGTATAAGCATGCCGTGCGTTGGGTAGTCAGCACGTAAATCTGAATACTCAAAATTCAAATGGCAATACTCAGTATGCCATGGCTGCCTAATCAGTGATTAGATAGTCATTAGGGCCGCGCGAGCAGGTTAGTCTGTTACCAAGCTCCGTCGCCGACTAAAAATAAATACAGAATGCTGTTGCAGAAGGCTGTGACTGTAACATAAGACTATACAGCTAAGGGAATAGTTGGTTTGTCCGGCTCCTGCTATTCTCCGACAAACAATACCGGAATAAGCATGTAGAAAGCTTTTGGAGAATATGTTTGGACAGGGGTTCGATTCCCCTCA
>PLCH01000353.1:1724-3315 GCA_003135585.1 Chitinophagaceae bacterium | reverse complement strand
CGCCGGAGGGGGTGGTGGATGGGGATGGTTTTCCGCGGGGACGACCGGAGGTAAAGGAGGTTCAAGTTATAGCACATTATCACCTTATACAACTTATTACACTCCTTCGGCCATGATTTTGGGCGGGGGCGGTGGTTCAGGAACAACCAATGACGGCACCGGAGTTCCCGCAGGTGGCTTTGCAAGCAGTGGAGCTTCAGGCGGCGGAATGGTGATTATAAATGCCGCCTCACTGATTGGAACTGGCACCATAAACGTATCGGGAGCCGCAGCTAACAGTACCTGCCAGATTGATGGAAGTGGCGGAGGCGGTGCAGGCGGAAGTGCCCTTATATATGAACCAAGTGGCTTGTCTAATATTACCGTGAATGCGAATGGCGGAAACGGGGGATCAAACGATCCAGGCGCTGTAAGCGCTACCCAGCACGGTCCAGGCGGAGGTGGAGGCGGGGGTGCAATTTATGCCAATGCTCTTTTGAACGCTGCTTCCTCAGCAAATGGAGGAAGTGCAGGTATCAGTGTAAGTACTGCCGCCACTAATAATTTTGGTGCGATTAATGGATTCAATGGTGGGTTGACTCAAAATATTACTTTATCACAGTTGCCTCCCAATATGACCAAATGCCAGGGATCAATAGTTTTGCCAGTTAGACTTGATGATTTCAGTGCTTCTTATACAAATTCAAGTAATGTCCTTGTATCCTGGACAGCGTCCAACGAATTGAATGCAAGTCATTATGAAGTGGAAAGAAGCGAGGATGGAATTAATTTCTCGGATATCGGCAATGTAAATGCAGGATTATCATCAAATACCCAGCATGACTATTCATTCAATGATTATCTTGCTTCTATTCATTCATCCCTTGTTTATTACCGCTTAAAAATGGTGGATCTCTCCGGAAATTTCACCTATAGTAAAATTATTCCGCTTAGGTTGGATCAGGCTCAGTCAGCAACTAAAATCAGCATTTATCCAAATCCTGCAACCGATTTTGCGGTATTGAAATTATACTCAGGCAAACAGGACGTAGCCATTGTCAAACTAATGGACAATGCCGGCAAAGAGATCATGAAAAAATCATTTGCCATAAATGTTGGAAGCAATAACCTGCTTATAGACAGGCTGAATTCCCTGCCAAGGGGCTTGTATATAATCGAAGTTATTTCAGGTAATACTTTTTCAAACGAAAAATTGATAAAACAATAAAACGGCTTCGTTTCCCGAACATATAAAATTCCCATTAGTTTATATTTGAGCAGGGTCTTCTACCGGAGACCCTGCTTTTTGCAAATAAGGGTATTCACAAATCATATTCCTCCACACTGTATCTTTGCCATCCAAAATTTTATAATGAAAGTAATGAAATTTGGAGGTACATCCGTAGGGAAACCCTCCCGAATGCAGCAGGTGAGTCAATTGATCACAAAAGATGAAGGGAAAAAAATTGTGGTGCTAAGCGCACTGAGTGGGACTACCAATGCACTGGTGGAGATCGGCCATTCAATGGCCGATGGTGATCGTGATCAGGCAAAACAACAAATTGAAAAGCTGGAGTCCCATTACCAGAATTTTATCAAGGACCTGGTAAAG
>PLCH01000353.1:0-1707 GCA_003135585.1 Chitinophagaceae bacterium | reverse complement strand
AGAATTGCTATCGACAAAATTATTCAGTGTTTACCTGGAGGAAAAGGAAATTCCTCACGTGCTGCTGCCTGCACTTGAATTTATGAGCATCGATATACACGACGAGCCACAACTGAAAAACATAAAAGGAAAGCTAAGCCTGCTTTTGCAAAAATACGCGGGAGAATCGCTTTTTATTACCCAGGGATATATTTGCCGAAACATAAGAGGGGAAGTGGATAATTTGAAACGGGGGGGTAGTGATTACAGCGCTTCATTGATTGCTGCAGCCTGCAACGCCACCGTATGCGAGATTTGGACGGATATTGACGGGATGCACAACAACGATCCCCGNNGAGCTGGCTTATTTCGGAGCCAAAATCCTTCATCCTACCTGTATCTGGCCGGCTCAGCAGCAGAATGTTCCGGTAAGATTGTTAAATACCTTGCAGCCGGAAGCTGCGGGAACCGTTATAAAGCAGGATGCGGGATCAACAGGGGTAAAGGCCGTGGCTGCCAAAGACGGAATTATTGCCATCAACATCAAGAGCAGCCGCATGCTGCTCGCCTACGGATTTTTAAGGAAGATATTTGAAGTCTTTGAAAAGTATCGTACATCGATCGATATGGTCACCACCTCTGAAGTAGCTGTATCTGTTACCATCGACAATATGGTCAACCTTAAAGAAATTGTAAAGGAATTGGAACCTTTTGGAACCATTGAAGTAGAAGAAAACTATACCATTGTTTCAATTGTTGGAAACGAAATAGCGCGAACAAAGGATATCCTAAGTAAATTATTTGATGCGTTGAAGACAGTACCGGTTCGTATGGTAAGTTATGGCGGAAGCAAACACAATGTTTCTTTACTGATTCCGTCGGATTATAAAATCCGGACACTTCAATTATTGAACAAAGGCTTGTTTGGGTTGGAATAAAAATTATTTGGTAAGCCATCCATTTTTCTCCATCCACTGTTTAACCAGATCCATCCATTTGATATTGCTGGTAGGATTGTTTTGTCCAAATCCATGGCCGCCTTTTTCGTAGAGATAGATTTCCGAGGGTACTTTGTTTTTTTGTAACTCTTCATAAAAATACAAACTGTTTGCAACGGGTACCGCTCCATCATCTTTTGCATGTATTAAAAACGTCGGAGGTGTTTGCGCGTTTACATTAAATTCGTTTGAGTATTCTTTTATTTTTTCTTTTGTGGGGTTTTTGCCGATTAGCTGATCTCTTGAGCCAATATGCCCGATACTGTCTGTAAAACTGATAACCGGGTAAACCAGTATCATAAAATCAGGTCGAAGCGATATCTTATTTTTATTGTCGATTACCGCTTTGTTGAAATGGGTTCCGGCAGTTGAAGCCAGGTGACCTCCTGCTGAAAACCCCATAATGCCAATTCTTTTTGGATCTATATGCCATTCTTTTGCTCTTTGCCTTACAAGCTGAATAGCCCTTTGAGCATCCTGGAGTGGCCCTATCTCCTTTTGAACCATGGTTTGATCACTCGGGATCCTGTATTTGACCACAAAGGCCGATAGCCCCATTTTATTAAAATTTTTTGCTACGTCGTAGCCTTCATGGCCCGCTGCAATAATTCGATAACCGCCTCCTGGAAATATTATGACCGCCGCCCCATTCGCTTTTTGGACGGGAGCCGGGAACAAGGAAAGTGTTGGCCTGGAAACATTGCTGATGATGAGAATGCTATCCTTTGTG
>PLCH01000520.1:1881-3949 GCA_003135585.1 Chitinophagaceae bacterium | reverse complement strand
TAGCAGTAACCTGTTTTCCGTTCCGGACTGCGTTGACCAGCGCATTGATAAGTTTTGAATTGTCGGCGAGCCGGTAGCAAGTGATTTTGATGGAGGTAACATTAGGATCAATGGCCGCCTCCCGGAGCATATCAATAACCGGGTTGAAGGAATGATAGGGAAAATGTAACAGGATATCCTGTTCCAAGACTATATCGGTAACCCGGGGAACTTTTATCAGCAAAGGATGAACAAATGGTTTTTTGCGCTGCCCTTTTTTGGGAAAAACGTCAGGAAAGTCCATAAAATGACGGAAGTTGTGAATCCTCCCTCCCGGAATCAAGCTTCCTTTTTTGGGCAGGTTTAATCTTTTGATTAGGTAATCCAATAACCCTTTGTCCATTTCCCTGTCGTAGACAAAACGGACAGGTTTTCCCTTCCTTCGGTTTTTTAGTCCTTTTTCAATTTTTTGAATCAGTGTGGTAGNNAAGAGATATCATTATCGATATCAATTTCAGCATCTCTCGTTACTTTGAAAATCCACGATTCATATTTATCATAACCGAAATAGGAAAAAACACTTCGGAGGTTGAAACGGACAATATCTTCGAGCAGGATGATATTGTTTACTCCCGGATCTGGGGAAGGCAACAAAGCAAACCTGCCCAATACCCGGCTTGGAATTTCGATCAAGGCATATTTTCTTTTCATTCCACCGTCCCTGCGGGATAAAACGACACCCAGGTAAATGGACTTATCCCTAAGAAATGGGAAGTGGGGGATACTTTCAATCATCAGGGGAATAATATTGGAACGCACCTCCTCCTCAAAATGATTTTGAACAAATTTCTGTTGATCTTTATTGAGTTGTTTTTCATTGATCAGGAAGATCTTTTCCTGTTCGAGTTCCTTACTTATAAGTTCCCAAATATTGTTGAATTCAATATGCTGCTCCAATACAATGGATTGTATTTCATTCAGGATTTTGACAGGCGCAACTTCCATGTGCATATTGACTTTTCCTTTCCCGCTGTATTCACTCATCCGTTTTAAGGTTGCCACCCTGACCCGGAAGAATTCATCCAAATTATTGGAGAAAATACCCAAAAAACGGATTCGCTCCCTTAAAGGGACACTCGGATCGGCAGCCTCCTGTAAAACCCTCGCATTAAAAGATAACCAGCTAATATCCCGAACAATTGTGCGACGTTTCATAATTTTCATTATACCACTTTTATACCAAGCGGTCAANNACGGTAAATTAGATAATAATTACGTGCAGGCTGCAATTACCTGATTATCTTTGGAGGGAGGGCCGCCAGGGGTAATCATTTTTATTTAAGCCTTTTGCATACCGGTTTAGGCAATATTTTGCTGAAAACGGGGTATGGGCTTATCTGCCAGAAAATTGAGATTTCTTTTTGCCATTTAAATAGATTTTACGACCTTTGCCGTCCTAAATTTCGACAAATCATGGCAAGAGTATGTCAGGTAACGGGGAAGTCGCCAATTTCTGGGAACAGCATTTCCCATTCGAATATTAAGACAAAACGCAGGTTCTTACCCAACCTGCAGACTAAAAAGTTTTTTCTGGCTGAAGAGGATAAATGGATAACCTTAAAGGTTTCATCTGAAGGGTTGCGTACCATTAATAAGAATGGTCTTTATCGCGTTATCAAGAAGCTAAGGGCCGGAGGTCAAAAAATCTAAATCATTCTAAAGCGTCCATACGATGGCAAAGAAAGGCAACAGGGTTCAGGTAATTTTGGAATGTACTGAACACAAGAATAGTGGAAAACCAGGTACGAGCCGGTATATTACCACCAAGAACAAAAAAAACACTCCGGAACGCCTGGAGCTGAAAAAATTCAACCCAATTTTGAAGAAAGTAACAGTTCATAAAGAAATCAAGTAAAAATGGCAAAGCAAGCTAAAACCGCGATAAAGGGCAAGGATGCCAAGTCTGCTTCGGATGCTAAGAACTGGACAAAAGTGATCCGTGCCGTTCGCAGCCCCAAAACGGGAGCCTACACTTTCAAGGAAGCAATTGTGCACAAAGAAAAGATCAGGGATTTCCTGGCAAGAAAAT
>PLCH01000520.1:0-1857 GCA_003135585.1 Chitinophagaceae bacterium | reverse complement strand
AAGAAAAGGAATCCCTGGACCAGGGATTGCAAAAGACCAAGGAAGGTTTTTTAGCAAAGATCACAAAGGCGATAGCCGGCAAAAGTACGGTGGATGAGGAAGTGCTGGATAAGCTTGAAGAAGCCCTGGTCAGTGCAGATGTGGGTATTGATACCACCCTTGAGATCATTGCCCGTATAGAAAAAAGAGTGGCAAAGGATAAATATGTCAATACCTCTGAACTTAACACGATACTGCAACAGGAAATTGAGGCTATTCTGGTGGACGCACAGGAACAATCTTACACGAATTTTCAATCCCCCGGATCCGGCAAGCCTTTTATAATATTGGTTGTTGGGGTGAATGGGGTAGGTAAAACAACGACGATTGGAAAGCTGGCTTACAATTTCAAAAAAGCCGGCAAGTCTGTTTTACTGGGTGCTGCTGATACGTTCCGCGCAGCCGCTGTGGATCAGTTGACGATCTGGAGTGAAAGGGCGGGAGTTCCGATAGTAAAACAGGGGATGGGTGCCGATCCCGGGGCTGTAGCATTTGATACGGTTCAAAGTGGGATAGCCAAAGGGTTCGATGTAGTGATCATTGACACGGCGGGAAGATTGCATAACAAAGCCTATTTAATGGAGGAGCTCGGAAAGATAAAACGGGTTATAAAAAAAATTTTACCCGATGCACCGCATGAAGTCTTGTTGGTTTTAGACGGTTCAACGGGGCAGAATGCCCTGGAACAGGCCCGGCAATTTACCGCAGCTTCGGAAGTAACCGCACTTGTCATCACCAAACTGGATGGTACTGCAAAGGGCGGCGTCGTCCTGGCCATTGCCAATCAATGCAAGATACCCGTGAAATTTATTGGAGTAGGAGAAAAAATGGAAGATCTTTTATTATTTGACAAGCATGAATTTGTGAGTAGTCTTTTTGATTTGGAGAAAAGATGACCTGCTATTGCTCTGTTTCCGGGACTTGTTTTCGGCATGCATAGTGCAAAGTCAAGAGTCCAGCAATTCCTGCAGTCAGCGAGGCAATCAGCACTGCAATTTTGGAGTCCTCGATTAAACTTATTTCACCTGTAAAAGCAAGGTTAGTAATAAAAATAGACATCGTAAAACCAACCCCGGCTAAAACACCCGAGCCAAATAGTTTTTTCCAGGTAACGGAACGGGGCAAGCGGCTCCATTTCATTTTAACCACAAGCCATGAAAATAAAAATATACCGGCAGGTTTCCCTGCAACAAGACCGGTCATGATTCCGAGATCATTAGGATAGATCAGGCGTCCATACCACCTGGGAAGAATCCTTAGGCAGGTATTAGCCAATGCAAAAACCGGAATGATAAAATAATTTACCACATTATGCAATGCATGCTGCAGCCTGGCGGAAGGGCTTTTGGCCGGATCTGTAGTGAAGGGTATAACAAAGGCTAGCAAAACTCCGCTAATAGTGGCGTGAACGCCGGATTTAAGCATAAAATACCACATCAGCAATCCTGGTAAAAGATAAGCCCAGAGAGTATACACCTTTAGCCGGTTCAGAATAAAAAGAATGGCAAATATTCCAAGAGCAAAAAAAAGATAAACCGCGGAAAATCCTTTTGTATAAAAAACAGCAATGACAACNNAGCATCAATGATGGCCAGTGCAGTCAAAAATATTTTCAGGGCTGGCGGAACCCTTTTGCCCAGTAAGGACAGTATCCCCAGTGAAAAAGCAATATCTGTAGCCATGGGAATGCCCACTCCTTTCTGAGTTGATTCGCCTAGATTCAAGGCTAAATGAATCAGAGCCGGGACTGCCATACCGCCTATGGCAGCTGCGACCGGTAGCAAAGCATTCCTGAAATCAGAAAGCTCTCCCATATAA
>PLCH01000163.1 GCA_003135585.1 Chitinophagaceae bacterium | reverse complement strand
AATGAAACCTGTCATAGGAAAATTCATAGCTGACACTCAGTAATAATAATAAGGCGCTCGTAAAGGCAACACACAAACCGATAATGTTTATGAAACCATCAGTCCGGTGCTTCCTTAAGTTTCTCCAGGCGACCTTAAAATAATTCTTAATCATTGTTTAGTATTTTTAACCGGGTATATAGGACTATATATCATTCAGTTCTCAAACTCTTCACCGGACTGGCAGAAGCCGCTCTTTTGCAAGGTACACGACAGTGTCATTCCTGTTCTTGTGGAAACCATCAAAGCTGGTTTCAAATTGTATGACCAGGAAAATGAGCAGGCAGGCCGCAACCCCAACTGCAACCCTAAATATATTTATAATTGCATACGATTTATTTCGCTGCAGATTTCTAAAAGCTGTTGTAAGGTAATTTTTAAACATACTTCCAGGTTTTTCTTTTGGTTTATGGGCGGCAAATCCTTTTACGGGTTCACGAAAATTTATTCTGTTCTGAGACTATTCGCAGGATTGGCCAGAGCAGCCTTGATCGATTGAAAACTTATCGTGACCAAGGCAATGACTATCGCAAGCAACCCTGCAGCAAGGAAGATCCACCAGGAAATATTAATCCTGTAAGCGAAATTCTGTAACCAGTTATGCATGACCAGCCACGCTAGGGGTGAGGCAATAAGGAATGCATAAATGATAAGCCTGACAAAATCTTTTGAGAGCAGAATTACAATATTGGGAATCGAAGCACCCAGTACTTTGCGGACTCCTATTTCCTTAGTACGCTGGGCTGTGGCAAAAAGAGACAGGCCCAGTAACCCAAGGCAGGCAATAAAAATTGCGAATCCTGCAAACAGCCCAAATACTTTCCCGAATAATTTGTCATTCTGGTATTGCTCATTGAATTTTTCATCTATAAAATAATAATCGAATAAATTGCCCGGGAAAAAGGAATCAAATTTTTGCTTTATTGCATTAACAGTCGTTGCCAGACTCCTGGTATCTACTTTTACTGAAATGGGACCGGAGCTTCCGGCGTAGGAAGGCAGTATCACAGTTGGCTCCAATGGATAGCGAAGGGATTTTTGATGAAAATCCTTGATGACCCCTACCACATCCCATGTCTTGTTGTAGATAGCAATTGATTTTCCAAGCGCCTCCTGGTGTGAGTGGAAACCAAGGATTTTTACGGCGGATTCATTTAATATGATATTGTGCAACTTACCCCAGTCATAATTGTAATCAAGAGGTGAAAAATTCCTGCCTGCCAGCAACTTTATTCCATACAGGCCAATAAAATTATGATCTGCGCCCAAATTGCGCACCGTAAAATGATCTGCGGAATTAATATCGGTTCTGTGGACGTTAAACGCCCGGCTCAATTCGTCACCTGGGACACGGTTGGATGAGGCGGCTCCCTTCACATGGGACAATTGTTTAACCTCATTGATAAAACTGTTTTCCCTAGTGATAAAACTGGAATCCCATTGGGTAAGAACCGGTGGCTTAATAATAAGCATTTGGGATAAATTAAATCCCAGGTTCTGGTCATTTACAAATTTTATCTGTCTGTAAACTACAAAGGATCCTATGATCAGTGCAACCGTCACCGCGAATTGGCCAATCACCAGCCCTTTGCGTAAAAAAATACCTCTTCTGGAAGCAATGTATTTTCCTTTCAGAACGACTATGGGCCTGAAGGAGGAAAGTACAAATGCAGGATAGAATCCTGAAATGAAAATTCCTGCCACAATCAATGCCATTAAAATGAGAGAGATATTCAGACCGCTCAATCCTTTTTGAAATAGATAGGAAAATGAAAGACGGTGATGTACCAGGCTGTTAAATCCTTTCTGTGCAAGGCCGACGATCAGCAATGCGATGAGCAGCGCAATCACATTGATGATAAGGGATTCAACGAGGAATNNATTGGCGGATCAGTTGGGTTTGGGTGGCCCCTGCAACTTTTCTCACTCCCACCTCCTTTGCCCTTTCCATGGATTTCGCGGTAGCCAGATTGATATAATTGACCCATGCAATAACAATTATCAGTGTCGCGATGATCAGTAAACCCCAGACAACGGTTGCACTACCTGTTCTACCTATTTCATATTCGAAATCGGAATAGAGATGCGCTTTTAACAATGGCTGCAAGTAAAATTTTTCAACGCTGCCGGAAACCTTATTCCCCTGGAAATGCTGTTTACTAAATTCATCGAGCCTTGCATTGATTTTTTTATAATCTGCCCCATGCCTTAATTGGATATAATGCCAGAAATCTGAATCGGTGAAATCGTAGTCGGCCTCTTTATAAGGATTTTTGCCCGCCAACATCGTGGTATAAGAGGCGAGAATGTCAAACTGCAAATGAGAATTTTCAGATACGTCTTTACATATGCCGGTTATTTTATAAGGCGTCGAATCAGTTCCCATAATTAAGGCCTCACCCAACAAAGATTCAAAATTGTTATCCCTCACTCCGAAAATCCTTCTTGCCGAAGTTTCGGATAGGATGGCATTGTAGGGCTGCCTCAAGGCTGTTTGCACATCACCGGCGACTAAAATATATGAAAACATGGTCAGAAAGGAATTGTCCACCGCCAGTACTTCCTGTTCCCCGATTTTTTTATTCTGATAGGTAATAATGGATTTTCCAAAAGGCTCTACCCTGGCGTTGTTCAATATTTCAGGATAATCATCTTTCATGGCCTTGCCGATGGCCGAATAGGTTATGGTACCGTGTTGTATTAGTTTCCCGTTCTGATACCGGTCATTGTACACGCGGTAAATATCTTCAGCATTCCTGTTGAATTGATCAAAACTCAGTTCAAAATTCACATATTGTAAAATCAGCAGACAGGCTGCCATTCCAATTGATAATCCCGCAATATTGATCAGGGAGAATGTTTTATTTTTCATCAAATTGCGCCAGGCTGTTTTGAAATAATTTCTAAACATAAATTAACAATTCAGGTTTTTAATTTTTATTCTGTCCTCAGACTTTTCACAAGGTTGGCAATTGCCGTTTTAATTGCCTGATAGCTTACGGTTACAAGGGCAATCAGTATTGACAGCGATGCGGCCCCCGCAAATACCATCCAGCTGATACGGATCCTGTATGCAAAATCCTCCAGCCATTTATTCATGGCAAACCATGAAATGGGGAATGCAATGACCGCTGCAATCCCAACGAGTTGCAGGAAATCTTTGGACAACAGACCCGTGATATTTATTATGGAGGCGCCTAATACCTTTCGTATCCCTATTTCTTTGGTGCGTTGCACGGTTGTAAAGGCAGCCATTGCAAACAGTCCCAAACAAGCCAGGATGATTGCCGTTGCGGAAAAAGCACTGAAAAGTTGGGCCGTCCGGGTTTCCGTTTTGTAAAGTGCATTATAATCCTCATCAAGAAAGTGATATTCAAAAGGACGGTAGGGAACCCGCTCTTTCCATACCTTTTGAAGAAAATTCAATGTTCCCGCAAGGTCGCTGCCGGAGACCTTTATGAAGAGGTTATTTATATACTCCGTATCCAAAAAGATCAGCAGGGGTGAAATGGGCTGGTGCAAGGAAGCTATATGAAAGTCTCTTACCACCGCTTTGACAAAACCCGGATACCCTTTGTCGATGGTCTTGCCGATCGCTTCGGATGGTTTCCATCCCAATGCTTTTGCTCCGGTTTCATTCAGGATAAAAGAATATCTGAAATTCCTATAGTTGTCCGATGTATCCATCTGCTTCATATCAGCCGGCGTGAAACCTGTTCCGGCAATGATCTGGATGTCCATCGTTTTAATGAAATCCAGATCAGCAGGAATTGCATAGACCGGTAAATTTTTTGTCCCCTGGCCATTGTCTGTTTTTATGCCGTCTCCCCATTGGACGAAAGTGGGCTTACCGTGAGCTCCGCCCACGCTGATGATCTTTTGGTTAAGGCTGATTTCTTTTTTAATTGCCTCATAATCCCGGTGCATCTGGTAATCTACAGGTAACACAATTATATGATCAATATCATAACCCAATTTCTTATGCTGAATATAGGAAAGTTGCTGTAGGATAATGATGGTTGATATCATCAGAAACACAGAAATTACAAATTGGAAAACGATCAGGGATTTTCTAAGGTTGCCTCCGGAATCAGAGAAACGAAAGCCCGATTTTAGAATACTCATGAGCTTTGCACTGGATAATATGAAAGCAGGATAAGCACCTGCAAGCAAACTCACTAGGATCCAAAGGGCCAGTAAGGAGAATATCTGCAACGGATGAAAAAGAAGAGAGACGGGCAGAGACTTTTCGGTAAGATGATTAAATAGGGGTAAAAGTTCTGCACTGATGCCCAAGGCTAGGAGGAGTGCAACAAAGGAAAGCAATACCGATTCCCCCAGGTATTGTCCAAAAAGCTGGCCCGGTTTTGCGCCCAATACTTTACGGATACCTATCTCCCCGCTCCTGGCTGCCGATTGTGCCGTTGCCAGATTGGTGTAATTGACGCAGGCGATCAAAAGGATTAGGGCAGCAATTGCTCCCAGGATATAGATATAGGTGATATTTCCGTTGGGTTCGGTGCCGTCAAGTGATGAATATAGATGCACCTTTTTTAATGGTTCGAGGTTATAGGTAAGGTAATCACTTCCCTCAATTCGTGCTTCCTGCCTGACCTGTTTGCTTTTCATTAATTCTGTTACGCCTTTTTGTAATGCCGGAAGCTGTCGGGATTCGTGTAATAAAAAATAAGTGATATAATTTGCAGTCCACCATNNGCATCCAGGCTGCTAAAAGATGCAATAAAGTCAAAAATCAGCTGGGAATTTGAAGGTGGATCTTCAGCAATACCCGTAACAGTGAAATCATCACTGTTAGAAATGCGGATGGTCCTCCCAACCGGGTCTTCTTTGCCAAAATATTTTTTTGCCATGCTTTCCGTGATCACTATTTGTTTGGGTGCATTTAGTAATTCGGAGGCCTTTCCTCTTGCCAACCTGAATGAAAATATCCTGAAAAAGGATGAATCAGCAAACAAAAAGTGCTGCTCATTGAATGTTTTTTCGTGGTAGCTGACCACGCGTGGAAATTTGAAAACACTGACAAAATCTTCAATGGATGGGAAGCTTCGTTTCAGCTGCGGCCCGACTTTGGTGCCGGTAGTCGCATATTTTTCAACTGTACCGCTCATGCTGAATTCCATGGTGATGCGGGCGATGCGGTCTTTGTTCGCATGGATGTTGTCATAACTTAGTTCATCTCCTAAATAGAGCCCGATAAGGATACAACTCGCAATGCCGATGGTAAGTCCTATGATATTTACAAATGAATAGAGCTTGTTTTTTTTCAGGTTGCGCCATGCGATTTTGAAATAATTATGGAACATGGTTTATGATTTAATTCATTTTTATTAGGTCCTCAAACTTTTTACCGGATTGGCATTGGCGGTTTTAATTGCTTGAAAACTTACCGTTAGCAAAGCGATAAGGATCGCCAACAAACCTGCCTCTCCGAATACCCATCCGGATATGGTTATGTGGAAGGCATAGTCCTGCAGCCATTTGTCCATAGCAAACCACGCAAGGGGAGACGCTATAACGAGTGCTATCAATACTAATACGAGGAATTCTTTTGATAACAAAGAAAATAGGGAAACTATGCTTGCGCCCAGCACTTTTCTTATGCCCATTTCCTTTGTTCTTTGCTCTGCAGTAAAAATCGCCAAGCCCAATAATCCCAAACAGGAAATGAATATGGCCAGAAAGGCAAAATAATTCGAAAGGCTGCCTATGACTTGTTCGCTTGTGTATAATTTTTGATAGTCCTCGTCGGANNATTTCGGGTTAAGCTTTTTACACAATTGTTCCAGTCCCGAAACTGCCTGTTTGGTTTTGCCGGCTTCAATTCTAAGTAAGGCGTTTCCAAACTTGTATTCTTCCCCGAAGCGAAGTACCAATGGAGCAATGGGTTTATGCAGGGGGTTGAAATGAAAATCTTTCAGCACACCGACTATGGTTCCTTTTTTACCCCAGAATGTCAGGGGTTTACCAACCGGATTTTTATAACCAATTTTAGCCAGTGCGCTCTGGTTGATCAAATATCCGACCGAATCGGATCCAAAATCTTTTGAAAAATCGCGCCCGGTTTCCATTTTCAGACTCATCGTCTTTGCAAAATCATATCCTACCGCTGCCTGGGTGAACATCGGTCTTGCGTTTGGATCTTTGCCATCCCATTCTACGCCCCCTGTTCCGTTTTCTAATTCGGTGGGTGATCCCGACAATAGTGTGACCGATCTTATACCTGACATTTTTAGTGCCTCTTCTTTGAATAATTTATAATGGTTGGTTAATTCACCTTCCAAAGGAATGTTGACCAAGTTCTCTTTTTCGTATCCCAGGTTTTTGGTTTGTATATATTTTATCTGTTTTGAAATGAGCAGGGTTCCAATAATCAAAAGAATCGAAAGAACAAACTGAAAGATTACCAATCCCTTTCGGAAAATGGTTGCACCTGAGCTGAATTTTAAGCTGCCTTTTAAAACTTTGACCGGGTTGAAGGCCGACAAGAAAAAGGCAGGATAGCTACCGGAGATTAATCCGGTGAGAATTGCAAGTATGATTAATTCTGTCCAGAAATTAAGCCCAGCAAAAGGTAAGACAATATTTTTCCGGGTGAGGTTGTTAAAAACAGGCAATAATAAGATGACCAGCAGTAAGGAAACCGCTACGGCGATTAGGGCAAGCAGAATTGCTTCGCCTATGAATTGGCGTCGTAGCCCCGCGCGGCCGGCTCCAACCACTTTGCGCACACCTATTTCCCTGGCCCTCTTGACGGAC
>PLCH01000197.1 GCA_003135585.1 Chitinophagaceae bacterium | reverse complement strand
GACATTGAATTGTCTGAAGATCTTTCAAAGGGATATGCGGCTGTTCGACCAGTAACCTCAGCAATTTGAAGGATGCCTTTTCCTGAGGATTGCGATCGGATTTATTTTTTAAGGAATCATAGGCTGGAATCACCATATCCCAAATTTCCTGGGGAACGGCGCTGGTATCTGGGACGAGGTTGGCTCCGGTCACCGCCAGTTTTCTCACCTTTTCTGGGTGCCTGATCGCCAGCAATAAACCATTGATCCCCCCGTCACTCCACCCGATCACGTAAGCCGAATCAATATGTAGAGCGTCCAGCAAAGCCGCATAATCATCCGACATCATTTCATAACTCAGAGAGTCGGAATTATCAGCAGAATTTCCCTGAGCCCTGCTGTCCGCAATAATTACCCTATACTTTTTTGAAAAATAAGGAATCTGATTTACAAAATTGGAAATGGAACCTCCGTTACCATGAATAATCAAAAGGGGTTTACCTTTTCCGTATACTTCACAATACATCCTGAACCCCCGGATATTGTAATATTTGCCGGCTGTCTTGTTGAACCCGTATGGAACCACTGGAGCTTTTCCCGTTTTGGCGGAACTTTCCTGGCTATAGGAGGCCGATACGATCATTTGTAGGAGCCATAGCAGCAAAACTATCTTTTTCATCGAAGATTCTTTATGGTTAATAAAAATCTTATCAAGCCCCACCCCTGGACGCGCGTGGNNGCGTGCCTGAAACATTAAAAAGCAATTGAATAAATATAGAAAATCCGGATTGAATTAAAAAAAATGATATCCGGGCGCTGCCCTCAGGTCAACTTGGATGGATATCCGAATTTAAATACTCCCGTAAAAGAAATAACAATATAAAAAACGCGTTGTTTGAATATCTGTTTATCCGGATTTGCAGGTAGGAACTTATGGAAAAATCATTTTCCAAATAAGAAGAGCACCTTGTTTATCCGGACTATTTTCATAATGTGCATTAAAACCCAAAAGTATTTAGCTTTAGGCCTCTATGGCACATGAGAAATGTTGTTTCAAAATAACTTAGTATGTTTGTGTTGTCAGTTTAAGACATAAAAACCTCGTAAGGGACTTGCGAGTNNGTTCAGAAATTTTGCAGGCATTCAACCTGAATTTAAAATCTGACCTTTTAAAATGGGATTATTCAATTTCCTTACGCAAGAAATAGCCATGGATCTGGGTACTGCTAATACCCTGATCATACATAACGATGAAATAGTGGTGAACGAACCAAGCATAATCGCATTGGATCGGAACAATCCCAAAACGGTGTTGGCCGTAGGCAAGCGGGCATTAATGATGCATGAAAAGACGCATGAAAGCATCCGGACCGTTCGTCCCTTGAAAGATGGTGTGATTGCTGATTTTAACGCTGCCGAACTGATGATCCGGGAGATNNCTTTATTTCCCCCCAGCTGGCGTATGATGATCTGTATTCCTTCAAGCATCACTGAAGTTGAAAAGCGCGCGGTTCGCGACAGTGCGGAACAGGCCGGGGCCAAGGAAGTGTATTTGATCCACGAACCCATGGCTGCTGCGCTCGGTATCGGAATTGATGTGGAGGAACCGGTGGGAAATATGATTATCGATATCGGAGGGGGGACCACGGGCATCACAGTAATCGCCCTGGCGGGTATTGTCTGCGACCAGTCGATCCGCATCGCGGGTGATGAATTTACGGCAGATATCATGGAAGCATTGCGCCGTTATCACAGCCTGCTTATAGGCGAACGGACTGCCGAACAGATTAAAATAAATATCGGAGCGGCCATGAAGGATCTGGATAATCCTCCGGATGATATCCCTGTAAATGGCCGTGACCTGGTAACCGGGATACCTAAACAGATCATGGTCAGCTACCAGGAAATTGCGGAAGCTTTGGATAAAAGTATATTTAAAATAGAGGAGGCCATCCTGAAGGCCCTCGAAACCACACCGCCGGAACTAGCGGGAGATATATTCCGCCGGGGGTTGTACCTGACAGGCGGGGGTGCCCTTCTGAGGGGTTTGGATAAGCGATTAAGCCAAAAGATCAAATTACCGGTTCATATAGCCGATGATCCGCTTAAGAGTGTAGTTCGCGGAACAGGTATTTCCTTAAAGAATTATGAAAGGTACCCGTTTGTAATGCGTTGATAAAAACCCCTTCATGTGCGTAACGTTTTTCTCTTCATCAGAAGATATTTTAATTTCCTGTTTTTCCTGGTGTTGCAGATCGTATCGCTTTCCTTTCTTTTCCGCTACAACAAATTTCATGAAGCTGCTTTTATGGGCGTGGCAGGTGAGATGACCGGCAGATTGAATGAGAAATTCAATAATGTAGGTTATTATTTCAAACTCAAAATGACCAATGAAGAACTGGTCAGAGAAAATAAGCGCCTTAACCAATTGTTGAGGGAGAATTTGGAGGGTCCGGATTCCAACCGGAAATTAGTATCCGATACAACTTACACGGATTCACTTAAAAAGATCCTAAAATATGTTTATCTGGAGGCCAAGGTGGTAGGCAATTCAGTTAATTCGCAAGCCAACTTTTTAACCATCCACCGCGGAGCTGCCGAAAGCGTAAAACCGAATATGGGCGTCGTCAGTTCCCAGGGAATCGTGGGAACGGTTGTGAATGTGAGTGAGAATTATGCAGTTGTCATGAGCCTTCTTCACCGGCAATATAAAGTGGTCGTCAAACTCAAAAACGGCGGGGACCGTGGAACGGTTGAATGGGACGGCCTGAGCCCGTTTTTCATTACCTTAAAAGATATTCCCAAAAGCGCAAGGGTCAATATCGGAGATACTATTGTCACCAGCCAGACTTCCTCTTTGTTTCCACCCAATATCATGGTGGGCACCGTTCATGAAATCATCGATGACAAGAGTAGCAATTTTTACAGCTTACGATTGAGAACAGCCACCAATTTTTTTAATCTTGAATACGTATACGTGATCCAGAACACGCAGTATGAGGAACAGAAAAGGATAGAGGATTCCACCAGAAAAAAATTTCAATGAGCGATTTGTTAAAAAATACCATCCGCTTTTTTTTATTCATACTGGTACAGGTATTTATTCTATTTAAAATGCCTCCCTTGCATCGTTACATCACACCCTATCTTTACTACCTGTTCATTCTCTGGCTTCCTTTCAGCATGCCGAGAATGTCGCTGACCCTGACCGGGTTCTTTTATGGACTATGCCTAGACTATTTCACCCATACACCGGGTCTCCACGCGGCAGCCTGCACCCTGATAGCCTACCTGAGGCCATTTGTGATAAATTTACTGATATCTCAGGAAGGGGCTGACAAGAACTATGGTTCGCCATCCATTACCAGTATGGGATGGGCGCCTTATGGCACTTATGTCTTTGTCCTGACTCTGTTCCACCACATATACCTGGTTTTCCTTGAATGGATGAGTTTTGGTTCATTCTGGTATTTCATCGGGAAAATTACAGCCACCACGGGGATAAGCATGGTCCTGATCCTGCTGACAGAATTGTTGTTTTTCAGAAAGGATAAATTCAGGACCAATACCGTATAGCGCCTTCCAAATAACAGTTCTAAAAACTTTTTAAAACTTATATTGAATCTGAGAGTTTACCGTTATACCTTTGTTCCGCTAAATCTGTGGTATCTAGCCTCTGATAAATCGTATATCCGGAAATGCCAGTATTCAATCAATCCCGAAGCAATATAATCCGCCTGATATTTGGTGCGATGTTCCTCATCATTTTTGCCCAATTATTCAATGTTCAGATCATCTCGGCAAAATATAAAAAAATGGCATCTGAAAATGCCCTTTTTCCCAAACGGGTATACCCCACCAGGGGAATCATTTTTGACAGGCATGGGAAAGCGATTTTAAATAATACCATCCTCTATGACCTGATGGTTACACCCTCCCAGGTAAAAAATATCGATACCGCCTATTTCTGTGAATTGTTAGGAATNNACCGTCCGACCATATTTGATGATCTTCTTCCCCCTGACCTATATGCAAAACTGGAGGAAAATATCTGGAGGTTCCCGGGCTTTAACCTGCAGGAAAGACCGGTGCGTGTTTACCCTTTTAATGCAGCTGCCCATATCATGGGCTATGTGGGAGAAGTGGATTCGAACATTATAAGGCAGTACAATAATTTCTATCAATTGGGAGATTATGTCGGAAGAAACGGACTGGAACAATTTTATGAAAAACAATTAAGGGGCCAGCGGGGAATNNGAATAGAATTCTGGATAAAGGACAACAAAAACCGGCTGGTGGGCCGTTTTGAAAACAAGACCCTGGATACCCCGGCCATTGCCGGAAAAAACCTTAAGACCTATATGGATGTTGAACTGCAGGTATTGGCCGAGAAATTATTAATAGGAAAAGTAGGCGCGATCGTGGCCATTGAGCCTAAAACGGGTGGAATCCTGGCCATGGCTTCAGGGCCTGATTATGACCCCAATTCTCTCACAGGGCCTAATAAACAAACCAATTATGCCAAGCTGGCGCTCGATGTGTCCGGACCCCTGCTGAACCGGGCGATCAAAGGCCAATACCCTGCCGGCTCGACCTATAAGCCACTGGGGGCGTTGATCGGACTGGACGAAGGGGTCATCAGCCCCGCCAGCGGTTATGATTGTCACGGGGTCTATTATGGCTGCCCCCACCCGGTGAAATGTGATGAGAAAGTTCCGGGTCACGCAGCAAATCTCCGGTTAGCCATTGCACATTCCTGCAATTCTTTTTTTTCCAATACCCTTAAGCTTGAGCTTGATAACCCGGCCTACCATGGCGTGAGAAAAGGGCTGACTAAATGGAAGGAATATGTCAATGCTTTTGGTTTGGGCCATCGCTTAGGGGTCGATCTTCCAAGTGAAGACGGGGGTCTTATCCCCGATACCTTAACCTACGATAAGGAGTACCATGGACAATGGAATTCCTGTACCATGGTGGGGGGTGGCCTGGGAATCGGCCAGGATAAAATGTCTGTCACACCGCTTCAGATGGCAAACGCCATGTGTATTGTTGCCAACAAGGGAGCCTTTTATACACCCCATTTTGTTGAAAAGATTGAAGGAGAAAATTCAGATGACACTTTATTGAACCGGTTTAGGAGAAGACACGATGTAGTCACCGATATCCCGGACGCTGTTTATGAAGTGGTCATGAGCGGTATGCAGGATGTGGTGGAAATTGGGACGGGAAGGGCTGCAAAAATTCCAGGAATTAATATTTGCGCCAAAACAGGTACCGCGCAAAACAAACGTTTTATCGAAAACAGAACCATTGAATTGCCTAGTAATTCCATGTTTGTATGTTTTGCACCCAGGGAAAATCCCAAAATTGCGATTGCCGTAGTGGTTGAAAATGCCGGTCATGGTTCAACCTGGGCCGCGCCAATAGCCTCCTTACTGGTTGAAAAATATTTGAATGATACGCTGCGCGCAGAAAGTATCAAAAAAGCAGAGACCATTTCGAAAACCAATTTAATGCCCAAGTACCTGGTGAGGGTTCAATTCAAGGCTGATTCAACAAGGGCTGCATTCTGGGCAAAACAAAGCGGTGACAGTACCCGCTGGAAACAATTCCAGGACCCCGTGATCAGGGCGGCTATGCTGGATACTACAGGGAAGGGTAAAAATCTGCAGGCTCCTATACGCCAATCACCCGCAACAAAGCCAAAAGACCCACCGAAAATTCAACAGGCAGACTCAGGCAAAACATTATGACACAAAGAAATCCCGCTATATCAAAAGGAATTGACTGGTCGTTGATATGGATCTGGTTTATCATTTGCTGCATAGGTATCATCAGTATATTTTCCGCTACCTACAGGGACGGGGATAATATTATGCAGGGGATTATTTCTCTGCGTACGGATTATAGCAGACAGCTTTTGTTTTTTTTGCTGGCAGGGATCATTGGAATTTTTATCTTACTGACGGACAGCAAATTTTTTACAGCCACAGCAAATCTCTGGTATGCATTTGGCATCTTTTTGATGTTGCTTGTTTTTCCTTTTCATTCCCATATAAAAGGAACCGATTCCATCATCCGGTTTGGCAGAACTTTTCAAATACAACCGGCCGACATCTGCAAAATGTTTGTAAATCTGGCCCTGGCAAAATATCTTTCGAGAGTAGATACAAATTTTTCTAGGCTTCGTTCCCAATTAATCGCTGCTGCCATCGCATTGTTTCCTGCCTTGCTTAGCATCATGCAAAAAGAATTAGGTCTTGCCCTGGTCTATTTTTCATTTTTTCTTGTCATGTTCAGGGAAGGACTTCCTCCTTCGGTGCTGATCATTGGTTTTTCCCTGGCCATACTTGTTGTGGCCACACTATTGCTGGAACCGAATACCCTTGCCCTGATACTTACGGCCGTAGCCCTGATAGCCATTTATTTTTTGAGGAAGCAAATAAAAAGGAAAAGAAGTATTCTGTTCCTCGTTATAGCCCTCTGGTTTGTATGCGTGGGGATTCAGCGATTTGTGGTCCCATTCGCCTTTGATCATATGTTTCAGCCTTACCAGGTAAAGCGGATTTATGATGCAATTGGGAAAGAATATGTTCCTAAAGACGAACAGACGGCCATTCAAATCGAACAAAAAAGCGGAGGGAAAAAAAATGATCACGCCTATAACGTAAAACAAAGCATGATAGCAATAGGCAGCGGTGGTGTGATCGGGAAAGGTTTGCTAAAAGGAACACAAACCCGTTATGCTTTTGTTCCCGAACAGGCAACTGACTTTATTTTCTGCACCATAGGAGAAGGCTTTGGATTTGCGGGAAGCGTGGTCTTCCTTTGCATCTACCTGCTTCTGTTAATGCGTATCGTAGCTATTGCTGAAAGACAGAGGAGCGTGTTTAGCCGCTGCTATGCGTATGGAGTGGCATCTGTATATTTCTTTCATATTGCCATTAATGTCTGCATGACCATCGGCCTGGTACCGGTTATCGGCATTCCTTTACCCTTTGTGAGCTATGGCGGAACTTCTCTGCTGACGTTTAGTATAATGCTTTTTATTTTGATCCGCCTGGACGCAGACCGGCNNAAAATCATCCCACTTTCAGAAGGAGCTTTTACTGTAAATAAAACCAAGTTATTTGTTCCTTTTGACAAAGCCAAAGACGACCTGAAAAACAGAGCCGAGGGGAGCCTCCTGGTGGAAGTACAGCCCTTTGTAGTCATTAGCTCCGAGGATGTTTTGCTCCTGGATACAGGCCTGGGGTTTGAAAAAAACGGGGTGCTTCAGATCCACCAAAACCTGATGGATGCAGGAATCAACCCGGCCGAAGTCACCAAAGTATTCCTTAGTCATTTACACAAAGACCATTCGGGTGGCATCAGCAAACTGAATCCCGCAACGGGCTCGCGGGAACTGGCATTTCCCTCTGCCGTTTATTTTGTGCAAAAAAAAGAATTGGAATTTGCATTTCAGAAGGGGCTGTCCTCCTATATAATTGAAGAACTGATCTGTTTGAAAGATGCTCCCCGGGTTATTTTGCTGGATGGCAATGGGGTGCTCAATGGTTATATTAAATACGAAATGACCGGCGCCCATTGCCCCTATCACCAGGTGTGCTGGGTTGCCGATGAAAATGAAAGAGTATTTTTTGGCGCGGACATAGCGCCCCAGCTGCAACAAATGAAAAACCGGTTTGTGGCTAAATATGACTACGATGGGAAAAAGGCCATGGAATTAAGGCAGGAGTGGTGGAAGAAAGGGGAAGAAGAAAAATGGACCTTTTTGTTTTACCATGATATTAAGACGCCCGTTTACCGGAATGAAAAAGGCCTGCCCTAAAAAGAGCGGGCCGTTGCTAACCTATGAAAAACACCAATTTCAAATATCGCCATTAGGGGATTTTTGTTTAAAACTAATCGGTGAATAGGTAAAATATCAAGGTCTATTTCCTTAGAGGCTTTCGCTGTTGTTGCATTCGCTGTTGCTGAAGTCGCTGCTGCTGCATTCGCTGCTGGTTCCGCTCCATCCATTCCTTTCTTACGAAATTGTTGAACTCTTTTTCTGAGTGGAAGAATTGGTTCACCTTTGCAGGCGGTAATGCATTTGCAAATTGGGCATTGTATTTTTTACGGATATTAAGAATCTTTTCTTCCGTCGCAATTTCCGATTCACTCCCCTTACTTTCCAGTCGGGACTGGCGAATCTCTTTCATGTAATCATTGTATATTGGCCAGAATTTCTGCGCCTCTTCGGTGGACAGATTCAGTTTTCTTGTGATATAGGCAATTTTCAAGGGCTCGACAGGACCCCCCTCTGGTTTCGGTTCTGTATTCTCC
>PLCH01000449.1 GCA_003135585.1 Chitinophagaceae bacterium | reverse complement strand
ATGCATAGGTGGGAAGCTTCTATTACGACAGCGACCCCCAGTGGGTTTAATGTATCTCTTATTGCGTGCAATACCTGGGTTGTCAATCTTTCCTGTACCTGCAGCCTCCGGGCAAATACGTCCACCACCCTTGCAATTTTACTTAAGCCGGCAATCCATCCGTTTGGAATATAGGCTACATGGGCCTTGCCAAAAAAAGGGAGCATATGGTGTTCACACATACTATAAATTTCTATGTCCTTTACAATGATCATTTCACTCACTTCCTCATGAAACTTTGCTGAATTCAGAATTGCCTCCGCGTCCAGCTGATATCCCTGGGTCATAAATTGCATTGCTTTTGCAACGCGCTCCGGAGTTTTTAAAAGTCCCTCCCTGTCTGCATTTTCCCCGAGCAGGCTAAGGCATTTCCGGTAATTCTCCGTTAATTCTGAAGTAGTCTTGTCTTCATACTGTTCAAATTTTTTGTACCCCATAATTCCAATTTATCAATTTTACAATGTTGCGTTTCTCAGGCAGGATATTCTACAAAATTTCTTTCGGTTTCATACAGGCGGACCTGCAAATCTAATTTTGGCTCAATTCTCTTTCTTAAAATATCATAAATGATCCTGACAATATTTTCAGCCGTTGGATTTAGATTTTTGAAGTGGGTTGTATCGAGGTTGAGATTCTTATGATCAAATATCTCCAGCACATATTCCTTGATGATATCACTTAATAATTTCAAATCGATCACGAATCCTGTTTGGGGATCGGGAACGCCCGTTACTTTCACTTCCAGTTCGTAATTGTGACCATGAAAATTTGGATTGCTGCATTTTCCAAACACCTCTTTATTCTTCTGGTCATCCCAGGCCGGAACAAACAAGCGGTGCGCAGCATTAAAATGTTCTTTCCTGAAAACTGCTGTCTTTTTATCCATGACATTTTTTAAAATAGGTGGAACGTAAATTTACGAACCAAAATATTCAACATATATCCGGGGGGTTTCAAACAATTTGACACAATGTAACTTTACATTACTGGGCAAATAAGGTTGTAATTGCTGCCAGATCCCGATGACCAGATTTTCCGTAGAACACATCTTATCTTTCAGGAAATCAACCTCCACATTCAGGTTTTTATGGTCCAATTTTTCAACAACCTGATCCTGGATGATTTCGCTTAGTTTTTTAACATCAAATAAAAATCCGGTACCGGGATCAGGGTCCCCTNNACATACAATTCATAGTTATGCCCGTGCCAATTTTCATTTGCACATTTGCCAAAGACAGCCTCATTTTTTTCCTTATTCCAGGCCGGGTTAAATAATTTGTGAGCCGCATTAAAATGCTCTACACGAGTCAGATACAGCATCGCCTTGAAAAATTTTTGCAAAGGTAATGTATCAGCAAGGAATGTCAATCAGCACTTCAATTCTAATAGATTGCAGATATTTGCGGGATGTATATTCTTTTAATTGCCGCCACCGGCAATGAAATACAGGGTGCCACCGATTATTTCAAAAAGAAATTGGACGCCGCAAAAAATCGGGAAATAGAAATCTTGCTGACCGGAATAGGTTCGGTATCAACCACTTATTTTCTAACCCGGAAAATCCAGGGCCGGCGACCTGACCTTATCATACAGGCAGGGATAGCAGGAAGTTTTGGCGCAAAGAAATTGGCAGAACTGGTAATAGTTAAAGAAGATTCCTTTGCCGATATGGGAGCAATCCAGGACGGTCAGTTCAGGGATATATTTGATCTTCGGTTGGCAGATAAAGACGCTCTCCCCTTTTGCAATGGCCTTTTAATAAATCCCCACGAAAACCTTTTATCCTTATCCCTGCTTGACCAGGTGAAGGCCGTCAGCGTAAATGAAATTACCACAGACAAAACCAGACGGGATTTTTACAAACAAAAATATTCCCCGGTTGTTGAAAGCATGGAAGGAGCAGCTTTTCATTATGTCTGCCTGCTTGAAACGATCCCATTTTTGCAGATAAGGGCCGTTTCCAATTATATCGGAGAGAGAGACAAAACAAAATGGAAGATAAGGGAGGCCGTTCAGGCGCTGAATGAAAAGTTGATTGGACTGATAAATTCATTGTGAACCCGGGGTTGTTCTTGCGGCTGGCGAGGTTCTTAATCCCTGTACGGACAACATTAACTTATAGGCTTATTTTTAAACTACTAAACAAGGCCGCTTTTATCCAGAAGTTAAATACTTTTTGGTTTGACGGCACACTATGTAAATGAAACTTACAGTTGGATTTAGCCCCTGCCCCAATGACACTTTCATATTCGATGCATTGGTCAATAAGAAAATAGATACGGAAGGTCTTGATTTTGACCTCGTGATGGAGGATGTCGAAACCCTTAACCAGTGGGCTTTACAAGGAAAATTAAATATCAGCAAAATAAGTTATGGAGTATTGCCCCTCCTATTAAACAGCTATGATTTGCTCGATCCGGGAGGCGCCTTGGGCAGAGGGGTTGGCCCGCTTCTGGTATCAAAATCTTCCCTTAATAAATCCGGAAACTCCTTCGATGAATATCTTATTGCTATCCCCGGCAAAAATACAACCGCACACCTTTTGTTTTCACTAGCATTTCCAGGTGCTCACAAAAAAAAATTCATGACTTTTTCGGCTATTGAGGATGCAGTAATAACAGGCAAGGTAGATTGCGGGGTGATCATACATGAAAACCGCTTCACCTACCAGCAAAAAGGTCTCGTGAAACTTATTGATCTTGGAGAATTCTGGGAAACCCAAACCGGCTACCCCATCCCTCTGGGGGGAATCGTTATGCAAAAAAACATAGCGTCCGATATCAGAAAAAAGACAGCTGACCTGATCAGAAAAAGCCTGGCTTATGCCTTTGAAAATTACCCCGCTCTTCCCGAATTTGTAATAAATAACGCCCAGGAAATGGAAGAAAAGGTCATGCGGCAGCATATAGATCTTTATGTAAATAACTACTCCGTATCGTTGGGTAAGGACGGCAGACAGGCCATACAAAAACTTATTTCCATTTACTCAGAAATGAACGGTATCGATCCAGTCCCTTCCGTTCATTTCATAAATTAATGATGGATTCAGGGTCTGGCGAAGGTCAAACAGGCCCGCAATCAGCAAAGGTTTTTTATGACCGTATCGTAAATGAAACTGGCGGCGGTATTATTATATATTTTGGCCCCAAAGCGATTAACCCACCGGATTCCCTGGATCGCATTGGTAAGAAATACCTCATCAGCGCTTTCCAGAAAGCTGATGTTTATTTCCCTTTCCCGTATCTCATATTCTCCTATCTNNGACGTCTTAAAACACCTGCAACACAACCCTCTGACAATGCCGGCGTGAAAATAATATTCTTTATCCGGCAAAAGATATTTGCCATTGTACTATCACAGACACGGCCATACGTATTTAATAAAAGGCAATCGTTAAAATGATTTTGACTGGCAAAGAGTGCGCCCATGGCATAAAGGAGGTAATTGTTGGATTTCAGGTTACTAAAAATATCAGGTGATTTTCTGCCTCCGGGAAAAATATCAATGACCCAGCCATTCTCATTAATCTGCTGGGGGGACAGGGGCAAGGCCCAACTTTGAATGATATGGTTGGGAAAATGATTTTGGGAATCATATAGGCCGCCTTCCCCTCGAAAAATTACCAAACGGACCCGGGCAGATTGCAGGTGGTTATTTTTTTTGCAAAGTTCTATGATCTGTCTGCTTAGCCATTCGGGGGTTAAAAAGGAAGGTTGTTCGAATCGCAATAAATTGATCCCCGAAAATAACCGGTCAAAATGAGCGTCGGCTAAAACAATTTTCCCGGCCGATACCCTTATGGTTTCAAAAATTCCGTCGCCATAACGAAAACTCCGGCTGTCTGCATTGATAACGGGCTTGCCCGAACCTATAAATTTCCCATTGAAATTAATGTAAGTATTCACGGAGTGTCATTCGGCAAAGATTGGGTAAAATTCAGGACCAATCAGGTTTGTTCTATAATCCCGTTTTTAACGGCATACATGACCAGACCAGCCATGGATTTTGCTCCGGTTTTGGTTTTTAATTTATCCCTTATGGCTTCGACCGTACGGGGGCTGATTTCTACCAGGTCAGCAATTTCTTTGGTTGTCTTTTCTTCGCACATAAGTTTTAGAATGGTAAGTTCCTTTTCTGTCAGGTTAACTTCCTGGACCGATCCGCTTTCGGCACGCCTCGTCCGCAATCCGGAAAGTAAAGCCTTATTTGTCAACTCATTGAAGAAAAACTCCTGTTCATAGCAGGTCTTTATCGCATTGTAAATCGTTTCTGAATCGGAATTTTTGGTGAGATAGGAATTCGCACCTATTTCCATCAGTTTTGAGATCATGGAATGGTCGTTGTGCATGGAAAGAATGATCACCTTAATATGGGGGTAAAGCTTTCGGATTTCGGGCAAAGTGGTAATTCCATCCATGATGGGCATTTGTATATCAAGCAATACGACGTCAGGTTCCAGGTGCTTGAGCAGGTTGAGCAGTTGCATGCCATTATCGGCCTCGGCAATCAACTCAACGTCCTTTTTTACAGACAATGCAGTCTTCACTCCAGCTCTGAAAAGAGCATGGTCGTCCGCAATTATCACTTTGATAGTTTTGATCAATTCTTGGTTTTTCATATGGGTTTAAATTTTAAGCCTTTTGTAAAGCTTTCACACAAAATGCAAAATTTTTGTAATACTTACTATAGGGTATTTACGAAATTATATCTTTTCGGATTATACTAAAAACAATTTTTATCCGGGCATATTACGATGACAATACAGCGGATTTACTAGTAAAATCCTGCTTTCTTACGAAAAAACCCGTAAATTCTGTATAATCAAAAATGGGCAATATTCCTCTTGTACAGGTTCCCCTACATTTTTATTTTTGTTTCCGAAGTTGATTGACGAGGATTAGCAACCTCAACTATCCAATGTCCTAAAAATACCGTCCATAAAGAGTTTCCAACATCCTTTGAAATCCATGCAAAGTCCAATGTCAATCAACTTTTTTTAAAATTCTGAAGATCCTCTGTTTTACCAGCTACCAATAGCAAATTTCCCAATCCAGTCCTATGAAAACCGGCAGGCTCGTTTGAAAATGACCGGCCCCTGAAACCAAGTTAGAAATCCGGCCTGTGAAAAACCCCTGATTCATGGTATGAATCTATTGATCCAGATCCTTGGTAGACCTTATCCTTTTTTCTTACTAACCGCGAAAACGATATTTTGCCTGCTTCTTTGTGTCAATGGATGGTGAATGAAAACAAAAAAGCAGGCAATTTTATTATATGTTAAGGGCACTTCAACCTATAGCTGCCCTTAACATTTTGTTTTGCCTGAAATTTAATCAATCAATTTATTCCGCATTCCATACATGATGAGTCCTGCAATTGTTTTTGCCCCCACTTTGGTTTTCATGTTTTGACGGATGGTCTCAATCGTTCTGGGACTTAGAAACACTTCTTTGGATATTTCCTCCGTGGTTTTATCCTGGGCAAGCAATTTTAGGATGCGGATTTCTTTTTCTGAGAACTTGATGGGATCCGGATAAAACTGCCTCACCTGTCTTTTGGTTTGTAATTTGGACAAAACGGCTTTGTTGACCAGGTCATTAAAATAGAAATCATCATTCATGCAGGTAAGAATGGCCTGGTAGATTTCATCAGGATCCGTTGTTTTGGTGAGATAAGCATTTGCTCCCATTTCCATCATCTTGGAAATCATTTCCTGATCATCGTACATCGTCAGAACGATGATTTTTACTTCTTCATACTCTTTGCGAAGTAGGCCGATGGCGTTAATTCCATCCACTTCCGGCATTCGAATATCCATTAATAAAACATCAGGGCGTTTGAGCTGCATTTTGTGAACGAGGTCTTTTCCGTCTTCTGCTTCCCAAAGGATTTTGAGGTATTCCCGGTCCTTCAGGGCCATTTTTATGCCGTCTCGAAAAATCTTATGGTCATCAGCAATGGAAACTTTAATTACTAATTCAGCAGTCATACTGAGTCGGTTTGTAGAATTATGGATTATATGTTTGTATTTATCATTAATAAAAATCGGTATTTCCTAATATAAAAAAGAAAAAAATATATAACCCCGACAGATTTATCCCATCATGGGAGAATCACACATTATATTATAGAATTTTTACTAACCGCTTAGTAAATCCTGAATAAGTAAAAAAGGGCAAATCTGCTCTTGTACGATATTCTGTTATAAACTATTTTTGAATTTGAGAAGTTGATTGATAAGGGTCATTCCTCAAAACCATCCAATACTCCTTTCCCGTCCAGCAAGAGATTCCTATCCATGAAAGCCAAGCAGTAAAATCCAATACTAGTCAACTTCACTTTTCAAAAATTCTTTACCCACCAGCAGCCTTATCCAACAGTATCTTACGATATTTTAATAAACGTATAAACGAAGTATTTAATTGCACCTTACATTCCTCTAAACCTCATACTGCAAAATTCACCAGTGGGCTGACCCGTCCTGAATCTTGCAGATTCCCCGTTTTTAAAATCCTCCAACCGTAATACAGCAGGATGCAATTCTCGCTAATTATCCACATTTTGGTCCAAAATGTGGATTTCCTTTGCCTCATTATGATTATATGTACTATTTACAGTTTATTCTTTAGTAATAATACTAGGGTTTGCTAGGAAAATTACCTTATTTTTACTAGGAAAATAACTAGCCTATTCCTTGTAAATCAACGACAGGGTTGAATTACAGGCAATTTAAGTCAATTTAGCTAAAGAGATAGCAGTTGTTCGAACTTTTTTTTAGGGGTTATTTACATGAATTAAAAGGATTTCAAACCTCTAAAAACTCACTATTATGATGCAAGAAAAGTCCACAATCGAAGAAGTTGTCAACTATGCGGAAATTGGTAAGGCGATTGATCACGATCTGGCAGCCAAAATGGTAAAGAATTTCAATGATGCTCATCCTGAGCTGGAAAAAACTTTTACTATTGGCAAGCAGATCATTGAACAAATTCTTGCGCAACCAGGTTGCGTTGCCCTACAGGTTTACAATGCCATAAACGAATACGGGAAATCTACGCTTGTTTATTGTGGCCTGAATGAAAGAGGCGATATCATTAACAAATATCCGGTTGTTCGGGAAGACGGAAAGATGTATCAGGTTGAAGGTCTGATCGGCGATCGCTCAAATGTGGACTGGCTTAGTTAAAGCGTTTACTTTTAATATTTTAGTACGGAAGGAATATTATTTACTAATATGGAATTCAAATTTTATATTTGAGATGTAAAATTTGAATTTGGGTAAATTAATATTCCTTTCTTATATATTGTGCATTACTTTTTTTTTGGTTTTCTCCCTTAAAAACCCAAAAAAAGAGCTATGGATCATATTTATATACATAATTTATTCCCTCCTGTCTGATGTT
>PLCH01000614.1 GCA_003135585.1 Chitinophagaceae bacterium | reverse complement strand
ACCAGGTGCAAGAAACAATTGGCATACGCATCCCGGAGGTCAGATCTTACTGGTTACCCAAGGAACTGGCTATTATCAGGAAAAAGGCAAGTCTATACAGTTACTCCATAAAGGAGATGTAGTCAAAATTCTTCCAACTGTAGAACATTGGCACGGTGCTTCGCCTGACAGCGAGTTTACCCATATTACGGTAAATACCAATACTCAAAAAGGAGTAGTGGAATGGTTACAAAGAGTAACAGACGAAGAATACAACGGGTTTAAATAGGAGTTTTATGACCAATAAATGACTAACTATATTTAGCTAATATGTAATAGGCATTATTCAATCCGACAGACAACGCGGAGAGGTTATAACTTAGTCTTGCAATTATTTGATTCTTCAAAATAGCGGATATTTCCGATTTGGTACGAGCTCCGCTTTAAAGGAAAAATTAATCCGCCCTCAACCATGTAACCGGGTTGGCAGAGGCGGCACGGAAGGCACGGAGACAGAGTACAAACAGGGCGATGACGATCAGGATGGCCCCGCCGGCTGCAAAGACCCACCAGCTGAGCGTGGTCTTGTAAGCGAAGTTCTTCAGCCATTCGTTGCTACCCCACCAGGCTATGGGCATGGCGATGAGGATGGCAAGACCGATGAGCCTCATAAAGTCTTTTGAAATGAGGACGACGATCTGGGTGACGGTGGCGCCGATGACCTTGCGGATGCCGATCTCTTTGGTCCGCTGGTTGGTGATATAGATCGCGAGACCCAGTAGGCCGAGACAGCTGATGAAGATCGTCAGGCCGGTGGCCCAATACATCAGGTGCTCGATGTTCTTTTCGGCGGTGTAAAATTTGGCGACGGTGTCGTCCATGAAATGGTAATCGAAATCGTCATCAGGGTAGACCTCTTTAAAAGCGTGTTCCACTTTGGAAATCGTAGTGGTCCAGGAGACGCCATCGGCTGTTTGTGGTTGCAAGGATAGATTAAATGTGTAGGCCCGGTTGAGTCCATTGGCGACCACCAGTGGCCCGATGGTTTGGCGGAGGGACTGCGGGTGGAAGTCGGCGACGACCCCCACAATCCGTTGTTTGCCATCCCAATCAATCTGTTTGCCCACAGCCAGGCGGGGATCCTTGAAGCCCAGGTTGCGGGAGAGGGTTTCATTAATGATGAGGGAATTGGTCGTATCGCTCTGGGTAATGTTGTTGCCGGCAACCAAAAGGAGCCCGAAAATTGGGAAATAATTGGTATCGCCGATCTTTACCTGTGGCTCCTGGTGAATGACATTTTTGTCGTCTTTGTAGTCCATACCGCTGGACCAAATCCCATTGGAGGAAGGCGGGTCGCTGGCCAGGCTGATCCTGGCGATGCCCGGGATGGTCCTGAGCTTGTTCAGGAGCAAGGATCTTTTGTCAAGCTTATGATTCCTATTGACCCCGAAATAGACGATCGCATCTTTCTTAAACCCGAGGTCTTTGTTCAACAAATAGGCGATCTGTTTACCTACAAGCAAGGTAGCGATGATAAAGACCTGGGCGATGACGAACTGGGAAACGGTGAGCGACTTGCGGAACCAGGCTGACCGGGTCTGGCCTGTATTGGGGCGAGCCTGGTTTTTTAGGATCGAGATGGGTTTGTAGCCCGACATGACAAGGGCTGGGTAAAAACCGCTCAACAGCGAGACGGCCAGGATCAGAACCACCAGGAAGGGAATGACCACCGGCTGTTTGGTGAGGCTGAAATGTAGGTCGGGTGGAATNNGAAAGAAGGGTTGAAATGACCGTAAGCAGGAAGGTCTCGCTGAGGAACTGGAAGATCAGCTGGCGGCGCTGGCCGCCCATGGTTTTGCGTATGCCGATCTCCTTTGCGCGCTGGGTAGACTGCGCCGTGGTCAGGTTGATAAAATTGATACAAGCCAGGAGGAGGAGGAAGGCAGCTATCGCCATCAGCCCATACATCGTCGGTTTATGTGCAGTCCGGTTGTTATCGAAAGAAGAGTAAACCGTATCGAAATGTAGGTCGCTCAGTGGTTGAAGATTGATGGCAACGGTGCTATGGTCATTTGCATTGGGAGGGTTATGCGCTCTGTACACGCGATTGAGAAGGGGGACAAGGCGGGAGGTGGTCATGCCGGGATACAGCCGCAGGAAGATCTGGTCGGCGGAATTGGTGCAGCCCCACAGGTTCCAGCACGTCGGTTTCAGCAGGTCGGTCTCAAGGGTGGACCGGGATACAAAGGTCCCGAAGTTGAAATCGGTATTGGATGAGATGTTCTTTACGATGCCGGTGATGACGGTATGAATGGTATCATCAAAGACGATAGGTTTAGCCAGGATGCCGGCGTATGAGAGACCGGGGTAATATTTACGGGCATTGCTTTCGGTGAGCACCACCTGGTAGGGTTGGTTCAGCGAAGTGNNGTCCGCGAAGATCTGGTCCTGCTGATCTTTGAAGATTGCGGGCTGCTTTCCGGCAACTTTTGGAATGATCACCCTTGGATTCTCATCCCAGGTATGGAAGGGGGCGGTCAGCTCGATGCCGGTGATCTCTTTTTGGATAACGGGCCCCATAGGGATGCAGACGTCCTGGAAATGGCTGGTGACGCCGTTGTCGGAAGTGTATTCTTCGACTACCCGGTAGATGCGGCCGCGGTCTTTTTCGAAATGGTCGAAGGTGAAGTCGTAGTCGACGACCAGGAAGATGACCAGGGCGGCGCTGATGCCGATGGCGAGGCCGAGGATGTTGATTAGGGCGAAGGTTTTGTTGCGCCGGAAATTGCGGAGGGCGACGCGGAAATAGTTTTTGAGCATTGCGTTGTCTTTTTACAAATCGAATATCGTTGACCAAAAAAAAAGCCAGTTTACTAAATTCTTGATAATCAATTTAAATAAGTTTGTTCCTGTAGCCCTCCCTGTAAGGTTCTGATGCAGGAAATGTCCGTTTTTGGAATCAGAAAATCCAAGCAATTTGTCAGAATAAGGTAATTTTTTTGCTTATTGACTTGTAGGATCAAATACAAGCGATTACAGCTATAATTGAAAAATTTGCTGGCAAGTAACCCAACAATCAATTCAGTTAATTCTTTAAGCTGCTACTATTGGCTAATTCGGCTATGATGTAATTGTTTGCTAGTTGCTAGTGAGTCTATGATCTTTTCTAAATTCCTATCCCAATCAGAAACTTTCATTTTTAATGATATTGCAAAGGGGATTGTGTCTGAAATTACAAACTTGTCTTTTTTACTGACAGTTACTTTAAAAAAAGCCTGATAACCAACAGGGGCAATTGAATCTGCATGCACAATTAGTGTGGTTATTGAATCTATTTCCTTTCCGACATATTCTTTTTCACCTTTAAAATATTCTAAGGTTTCAAGATCGTTAGCGGATGGTGCAGAGTGGAAACTATCTTTTTGTTTTGACATCCTTTCTATCTGTCCATTTATCTTGTTCATAATATGTAAAAAAGAAAATCGTTGATGTATAAGTGCTTTTTTTTCATTGAAGGTATCCGTTCTAATAAAGTAGAAAGAATCCAAAGTCAGTGATGAATCTCTTCGATTTAACAGCTCTAAAAAGTTAGGCCTTAGTTCCGGAAGTAAATTTTTTTCTTCAATTGGTTTACAACCTGGCCAAATAATCAAAAAGAATATTTCAAACAACAGAGCTATTTTCATTTCGAATATTATTTTAGGTATTTATGATAGAATACGTAAGATTATTTTAATTTTTTTTAGTTAATTTGTCTACTGCTCCCGGGAATTTTCTCCCATTGAATGACCGGATTCTTATACACAGGTTATTCTTGCATATGGCGGAAATAAACTTCTCGAATTCCTGTTGCTATTTCAAATATTTATCAAACCAATCCGCACTTTGGGGACAACATAATCATTGTCAGTGCCATACCATCCTTTCTCCCATAGATTAATTCTGTTTGAATAAAACCAGATTCCTTTTGAGCTGAAAGATTTCCTGCAAAAAAAATGGTAAGAAGAACTATTAGTAGATACTTCATATTCATTATTTTTTTTGTGAACTACCCATTGCCCAAAGGCGATGATTGCATATTTTACATCGTTTCGGCTAAAAGCTACTAAATCTCTTTGAAAAATCAGTAAAATTAAATTTGTGTTCGAATTTTAATATTTTTCCATCGTTGATTCCACAGTGTTCAATTCCGGAGGGACATAAAATTGGTTAAACGAATAATAATACTGACTTTTGCCCGGCTAAACTCTTACTTTCAGCGCCCTCGGTATCAGTTCATAAATTGGGCAAATTGTAATAAAAAACATATGAAAAAGTTTTCAGGGACTAGTACGAAGCACATTTCTTTGCAGCTGGTAATGCCTTTTCTACTTTTATTTTTAACAACTATTAAGGTTAGGGCAAATAACCTTCGTCTTCGAAAACATGAAGAGCCTTCTATCGAAGGACGATGGGATATGACTATTTATAAATCAGGAAAAGAATTTCCCTCCTGGCTCGAGGTTCGACTTTCAGGATTTCATACACTTGTAGGGAGGTTTGTAGGAACAGGCGGTAGTGCCCGTCCCATTTCCAGGGTTAATTTCAGTGGGGGGAATATGAGCTTTTCCATACCACCCCAATGGGAGCTGGGAACCAATGATATTTTAGTTGAAGGCAAACTTCAGGGTGACAGTTTAAAAGGGACCTTGACAAGCAGCGATGGCAAAAATTATGACTGGGTTGCAGTGCGGGCTCCCTCCCTTCGGAGAAAATCACAACCAATTTGGGGAAAGCCAATCCAATTGTTCAACGGGAGCAACCTCAACGGTTGGCACGCACTTGGTGAGAACCAGTGGATGGCGGCATCCGGTATTTTACGAAGCCCAAAGTCCGGTTCAAATTTGGTAACCGACCAGACCTTTACAGATTTTAAACTGCATATTGAATTTCGTTATCCAAAAGGAAGCAATAGTGGCGTGTATCTAAGGGGCCGCTATGAAGTTCAGATTGAAGACAGTAAAGGAAATGAACCATTGAACGATCAGCTGGGCGCTGTTTACGGATTCCTTTCCCCCAGCGACATGATGACCAAGGATCCAGGTGAATGGCAAACATATGATATTACCCTTGTAGGAAGGATGGTAACGGTTTCCGCCAACGGAAAGACTGTTATCTTTAATCAGGAAATACCAGGGATTACGGGTGGTGCAATCAATAGCAAGGAAGCTGAGCCTGGACCTTTACTTATCCAAGGCGATCACGGCCCTATTGAGTTTCGAAATATTATACTTACCCCGGCCAAGTAAAGGGAATATCAGTCGAAACCCAATGCCTGAAGCCACTCTTGTTATTTGGCGACAGCATTATGGCAGAATTGCGGGGTCAGACGATCCTTTCCAAATCGTGGAAAAAAATCGACCAGCAATTTATGNNTGATAAATTTGAATATCATACATCTCAAAAAGTTTCCTTTTAATCGCACCCATCTTTACTGTAAACTTTGGTAATTTGTCCGGCAATGTATTAAGTATACAAAACCTTTGATTATTGCTTATGTATTTTGCCGGCATGTCCCTTCATTAATATTCAGATAAAATGAAAAAATATGCTGTTTTTCTATCTGCTATATTTTTATTTTCCCTTACTTTATTTACCATCCCTGTGTTTGCACAATACAAAATGGATTCCCTTGATTCTAAGATGGATGCCATTTTCAAAAAATACAATATAAGAAACGGGCCGGGATGCGCTGTGGCTGTCATTAAAGACGGCAGCGTCATTTTTAAAAAGGGGTATGGCATAGGCAACCTCGAATATGATATCCCCATCACCCCTGCCACCATTTTCGATATCGCTTCCGTTTCGAAACAATTTACTGGAATGGCCATCTCAACCTTGATACAAGAAGGGAAAATCACATTGGACGATGATATACATAAATATCTTCCCGAAGTTCCTCAATTCGGGAAAAGAATAACAATAAGGCACCTGATTCATCATATAAGCGGGATAAGGGATTGGCCCCAGACGCTTAACGTAGCCGGATGGCGCTGGGATGAAGTATTCTCTTTTGCAGACATAATGCGCATGGTAAAGTATCAGAAGGAATTAGACTTTGAGCCCGGCACCCGGTTCTCTTATTCAAATACCGGTTATAATCTCCTGGCCTCCCTAGTCGAAAAACTGTCNNTCCGGGAATGGACGGACTTACATATTTTTAAACCGCTGGAAATGAATTCTTCGCATTTCCTCGATGATTATACCAAGATCATCAAAAACCTTGCTTATTCTTACTCTTCCCGGGATGCCGGCTTCGGCAAGATACCAGGCGCACTCACTGCATATGGCTCCAGCTCTTTGTTTACATCGGTCGACGATCTTTGCAAATGGGTTATTCATTTTCAAATAGCAATCGCGGCTAAAGACTCTGTTTATTTGCGAATGCTGGATGACGGTGTTCTTACCAGCGGGGAAAAAGTGCATTATGGCTATGGATTGGGTCTGGGGGAGGACCGGGGATTGACAACCATTTCGCATACAGGCGGGTGGGCAGGCTACCGAACGATCATCATGAATTACCCGGAAGAAAAACTTTCCTTTATTATATTAAGCAATGCAGGAGATTTTGACCCGCAAATGTATTCATCGGCCATGGCTACTCTTTTCTTAAAGAATAAATTCAAAGCAGAAGTGACGGTGAAAGAAAACATCCAGGGCTTCCCGTCAGTTAAAGTTAACCCGGCCATACTAAGAAAATATACCGGAACCTACCAACTGGGCCCTGGATGGGCAGTGACTATTACATTAGAAAATGATCGATTAATGACGCAGGCGAACGGAGAAGATAAATTTCCGACTGATGCAAAGTCAGATTCTACCTTTTGGGTCGAGGCATATGGTTCTTCCATGACATTTGTAAAAGATTCAAGCGGGAAGGTTAATTTACTTAAGTACCGTTCCATCCAGGCCAAAAAAATAGTTCCATGGAAACCTGATCTGGGACTTTTGAATCAGTATATTGGGACTTACTACTCTGAAGAACTGGCTACCGAGTATAAAATTGATCTGTCTAAAGGCAATCTTTCTATCCATCACATGCGCCTGGGGGATTTCAATCTTCTTGCGGATCCTACCAAAGAAGATCAGTTTAGCATCCCGATCGGTATGTTCGCATTTTTTAAAGATGAACATGGAAAAATAGCAGGATTCAGATTATCAGGGGGCCGTGTAAAAAATATAAGGTTCGATAAAAAATAATGAAGCCGGACAGAATAGCTAAATCATTTTGGAACTCATATTATTTTTGCAAGCCAGGCCAGGAGTTCTGCGCTTGGAGTGAACCACCCATTTGCTAAAGACAAATGAGCTTCGGGCTTCGTAGGCATGTACTTCTTTTCAGAAATCTTACGTAAGCCTCCA
>PLCH01000290.1:1990-3381 GCA_003135585.1 Chitinophagaceae bacterium | reverse complement strand
ATTATATTTGTTTTATACACTATTTATTTGATAGACAAAGAGTTTGGTTTAGCGTGGGTGAGATAGAAAGACATATATTCCGGAGAAAGAACACAGAATTGGCCTAGTATTTATTATGAATTTGAAGATGTAATAAAAGGCCATTTTGTTAGGTTATATTTTCCCTTTCCTGTGGCTCTTGTCGATTACTTTTAAACACCATTTAATCATAAACCTTTAAAAAAAACTGACTTATGAATCCCAAAATCACGGCCTTTGTATTGGGCATACTGATTTATTGTCCCAGCTTATTTTCACAGGAAAAAACCGGTTCCAAATTATACCTTAAAATTTACGGTAATTATGGGTTTCTTTCTCCCGGATCTTACACCTCGCCCAGCACCAACAGCAACAGTGGTTCAACCACCACTTTTACGATTCAAAAAAATGGATTGGGAAGCGGCCCCAGATTTGGGGGAGGAATCGGGGTCATCCTAAACGATTTTATCAACATTGGAATTGATGCTGATTATTTATCAGGCTCTAAATTGACTTCTTCCTCAAATTATGTCTATCCAAGTGGCGATACTTACAATTATAGTACGGAAATTGACCAGAAGGTACTTTCAATAATTCCCAACGTCACTTTCAGGGCGGTAGCCACGCCTCAGTACTATATATATACCCGGCTTGGAATTGCAATAGGCCTTCCAACAATTCAGGTAAAAACTAATAATTTTCAGCATTACAGCAGCGGCGGCAATATAAATGACGACTCAAGCAGGGTCACTTCTAAATACACATTCAAAGTGGGCTTGGGATATCAGGCTGCCATTGGTATACAATTCAATCTCTCAGAAAACCTAAGGGGCTTTGTCGAGGTTGTTGCAAATTCGCTTGTTTTATACCCGACAAAACTGCAGGATGCTTCCAATGTCCAGGTTCATTATGTAAATGGTACCATGACGGCCAATTATCCCCAGAGTATTTATATTTATCAATATGAAAAAACGGGGACTTACAGTTATGTTGCTCCACCTCCGCCCGTAAATAATACAACCACCTACACCTATGTGCAACCGCAATTCAGCATGAGTGTGAACAGTATCAATATTGGGATAGGAATAGCGTACCGTTTCTAACAGATTTATGCCAACGAGCTATTATAAATTACCCCTGCGGCTGGACCATGTAATTCAAAAAAAGCGGCATGCCTCCTGCCCGCTTAAACATTCCATTGCGCAAAATCTGCACCTCCTGATATCCACTTACAGGGGGGAAGCCTCCTATTCTGATGAATTTGGCTGCAGTCTGTGGGATGAAGAATTTAATATCCAGCTCAACCTGAGGTGGAAGGAAAATCTATGCGACTCCCTTCGCCAGGCTATAGAAAAATTCGAGCGGCGTATGAA
>PLCH01000290.1:0-1985 GCA_003135585.1 Chitinophagaceae bacterium | reverse complement strand
TTTCGCCATTGGCTCAGAAATGAACATTCCGGAACAGGCCTAAATTCCTTCCTGAATTTAAACTGCAACTACCGCAATTCCGTTTTACGGAGTACTGTAGGAAGGATGGAATTGTTTTTATCAGCAGGGGAAATGTCTTACCGTTTATATTACCTAATTTTAGTGTAGGTTTATAAAATCAGCCGATTTTGAACATTTTATGAAATACCTTTACCCGTTGCTGTTGTCTGCATTCACCCAAAATTCAAAACCTGAATCATGTTAATCAGGAAAATATTTCTTATGGCGGGATTTGTTTNNACGTCCAAAACAATGGCCCAAAAGGGAAATGAACCTAAATTATATTTAAAAATATTCGGAGGATATGGATTGTTGACTCCCGGATCATTCAGGCTCACAAGTACCAGCACGACCAGCTTCACGGTCGGCAATTCGGGACTAGGGGCAGGCTTGCATTTTGGAGGGGGGGTTGGTTATATCCTTAATGATTTCCTAAACCTTGGAATTGATGCGGAATATTTAAAGGGAAATGATCTGAATGCCAGCAGCACCTACATCGGTGGGCTGGGGAATGGTGTTTCGAACAGCAAAATCACCTATTCCGTATTAAGCATCATACCTAATATGACTTTCAAAGCCTTGTCAAAACCAGGTTATCTTATTTATACCAGGATTGGCATCATGCTTACCGCCCATACAAAGTCTTCTTCGATCATAAACGACAGTTCCAATCTTATCACTAATAACCCCAATCCAATTATTGCAAGAAATATAACTACAACTTTCAATTATAATGTGAATATCGGTGTGCAGGCAGCCCTGGGCATACAATTCCGCATTACTGACAACTTAAGGGGATTTGCAGAGCTAGCAGGAAATTATTTACCCATCAGGCCGTCCTCCTCAACTACAATTACAAAAAGTAACTATTATAACCCGGGACCGACCTATGTTTCGAGTTCCTCCTCCACCAGCAATACCACCTACAAGAAATCAGGAGATTCGGGCAGTGGTGAGCAGCCTTCAATAGCTTATAACGTCAACTATATCGGCCTGAATATTGGAATCGCGGTCAGGCTATAGAAAAACCTCTTAAACTTTATTCGCACTGAGAACCGAATAAAAAGTGCCCAAACCATCTAAACCCAGGTTCGGTGTGGATAATTGCGCGGCAGCAACAAAACAAAAAGCTTTGACTGTCTGGGAGGCTGCTATCATGGGGCCTGCTATGGGAATTAGGAGCCATCCAAATTTGGCCAGGTTTGCATGCAAAAACAATACAACGCTGCCCCGACCGGAGCCGTTCAGGAAAACCGCATTTCCAGAATAAATAACCAGGAGGTCTGAAAGATCCGCCAGACCGATTGGCTCATTATACAATGAATAAATATTGGTTCCCGCTGAGACGAAATCGACTGTCGATCCGGTGATGCTACCCGGTATAATGGAAGCGCCGATACCTCCTCCCACACCCTGTGCGATGATTTTATATTGGTCACCGCTGGGTGAACTGATATACAGCCTTGTATGTTGAATGGTGACTTCGGCAAGTTCACCCACGGTGAGACCAGCTCCAGATGAAGTCTGGTAACTCCAGCCCGTATTATTAAACATGAGCTTCTATTTTTGCTATAATAACAATTGTTACCTGGCTACAAAAACAAGGGCAACAAAACTAAATGAATCAGAACAGCTTTCTAATTCATTTAGTCTTGAGAGATTGAAAATAAATCTCACCATTTTTTCTCGTGTGTAGCATCCCCAACGGAAATCTTTCTGGCAGAAATATTAACTGTCGCAGTCATGGCGGAAGCGGAATTCGCGTTAAAGCTTTCTGAGTAGCCCACGCAATACCCGTCTTCAAACTTTACTTCTTTCAGGGTGGAATCCTGGTCTGTTTTGTTGAAAACTATGCTGCCGTTTTTTTTGGCGTAGGGATCTATCATCCATCCAAGCACACCGGTGCCATCTTCCGAATACTGTAC
>PLCH01000257.1 GCA_003135585.1 Chitinophagaceae bacterium | reverse complement strand
CTCCGGCGGATTACCGCAGCAATTCTTGCGCTTAATTCAGAAAGATGAAAAGGCTTGGAAAGATAATCATCTGCTCCCAGGTTTAGCCCCTGTATACGGTCATCAACGGAATCTCTGGCGGAAATAATAATGACGCCATCCGTTTTTTTATTGTCTTTTAATTCTTTTAAAACCTGTAAGCCATTTCCGTCAGGTAGGGTTATATCCAATAAAATACAATCGTAATCAAATAATTCTGTCTTATATAACGCAGTCCTGAAATCTGAGGCTGTTTCGCATAAATAGCTTTCTGCCTTAAGGTAGGTAACAATACTTTTGCTCAATTCCAATTCATCTTCTACAATAAGGACTTTCATTGTTGAACCTTTGGGTAAAAAAAGATAGAAATTCTGTATGAATTCTGAACAGGAATATTAGGTAAAAACGCATTCATTTGCCTGATACATTTGTCTTCCCCAGGAAATAAGGATCCCTGCACAAAAAACAAGAAGGGCCCTTTACCTATTTGCAATTTGTTTCCTTCGGGCGCAATTTCGTTAATTTCCGGTTTCCGGTCTGAATAAGCTTTGGATAGGGTACAGGGAATTGTCTGCCCTGCTGAAAAATGAATCACTATTGGCTCAAAACCTGGAACAGTTTAAAACAATAGGCCGGAATGAAAATTCCGGCCTGCCATTTATTTCATGGATGAATTTGTCAGAATGCCTTTTTTTCTTGGTCCTTTGCTTTTTGCATAGGATTATTTGCTTGAGGATTGCTGCGTAATAATTGTTGTTTGGCCTTAAATAACTGGAATTTATTTTCTGACTGTACAACGGGCCAGCTGTTGTTGCTTTCATCAATATCTGCGGTCTCCCGGTTGGGATCCAAGCGGATACTCTGAACTTCTTTATCCTTCATAAATACTTTTGTTAAATGGCCTTCATTTTTCCGCCAGACCTGAGCCGGGATGCGTTCTATTTCTTTGGTTCCGTCTTTATAAGACCATTCTATTATGATTGGCATTACCATGCCTCCTTTGTTGCTGAATTGGAGCTCATAAAACTGTTTTCCTGTAACCTTTTGTCTGGTTGCATCATCCAGGGGCTCATCATACCTGACCGTATGCTGGGCATATTTGGTTGTATCATACGGGACCAGCCCGCGTGTATATTTCCAATAAAAATCGCGCAATGTGGTGTCAGCGTCTGTTGCAAAAGTTATATTCTTGTCCGTTCTGTTGCGTTCTTTTGAAACATCCTCAGGAAACTTACTGACCATTGGTTTATCGATATTTTTCATGATCGTTGTATCCACCTTTGCAGGAGGATTCCCCAGATCGGCCGAAAAATGTTTTACACTATCCAATGAAATGTCCACTGGTTCGATGCCATAAAACCATCCGCGCCAAAACCAATCCAGATTTTCTGCACTCGCATCATTCATGGTTCGGAAAAGATCGGCAGGTGTTGGATGTTTAAATGCCCATCGCCGCGCATATTCTTTGAATGCATAATCAAATAATTCCCTCCCCATTATCGTTTCACGTAAAATATTCAGACCGGTCGCCGGCTTTGTATAGGCGTTTGGACCAAAGCGGACAATGTTTTCGGAATTCGTCATAATCGGCTCCAATTGTTCTTTTGGAAGTTTCATATAATCCACAATCGCCCATGCCGGTCCCTTTCCACGAATCGGGAATTTGTTATCAAATAATTCTTCCGTCAGGTATTCAACAAAGGAATTCAATCCTTCATCCATCCAGGACCNNTACCACGCCTAGCATTCCGTATTTTGTGGATTCACTGTAAGTTCCATCCTTCTCAGTTCTGCCGAAATTAAAGCAAATCATGGGATACTCCATTCCGTTGGAAGCTTCCACACTTTGGGCTACGGGATAGGGAAAGGGTATGGTGAAGTGTGAATAGGTCTTAATAGTATGTGCAACTGCCTTGGTGGAATATTTCCTGTATAGAGGATATGCTTCTTTGCCGTAATAACTCATGCACATAACTTTCTTTCCTTCGACATAAGCAGGCATTCCATCCCACACGAATTTGCGAGAAGAACCCCAGGCAAAATCGCGTACATTGTCAGCTTTGAATATCCAGGTCTTTTTTTGTTTACTCTTGTTTTTTTCCGCTGCTTTCGCTTCTTCTAGGGTAACAATTTCCACCGGCTCTTTGGAAGTTTGTGCTTTTTGAAATCTTGTAAATTGGGCTGGCGTGAGTACCTGCTGGTAATTTTGACATTCACCGGTAGCACCAATAATGTGGTCGGCGGGTACGGTCATTTGCACTTTGAAATTCCCGAAGGTCAGGGCGAATTCCCCACGGCCGGTAAACTGGTTGTTCTGCCAGCCCTGAAAATCGCTGTATACACAGAGACGAGGGTACCACTGGGTAACAGTGAACAGGTAGTTGCCATCCTCGGGAAAATATTCATAGCCGCCTCTGCCTCCATATTTCATGCGGTCAGAAATATGATAGCTCCAATCAATCTTGAAAATAAATTTCTGGCCGGGTTTCAAAACAGAAGGAAGTTCAACCCTCATCATGGTTTTATTTATTGTATAGCGAAGGGGCTTACCCAAAGCATCTGTTATTTTTGTAATTTTGTCACCGAAATCATTTTCCTTCGAAAGTCTTTCCATCTGGTCTACCNNTGTTGGTCACTCTCCACTTTGTTCATGTTACTTGCGTCCTGGTAATTGGCATTGTTTTTCGAACTGTGCTCATTTTCGTCCAGTTGCAACCATAAATAAGTGAGTTGATCCGGAGAGTTGTTAAAATAAGAGATTGTCTCGCTGCCACTTAAGCGTTGCTGATCCTCATCCAGGTTGCATTGAATGTCATAATCGCAGCGCTGTTGCCAGTATTTTGGACCGGGTGCTCCGCTTGCTGTCCGGAATTCATTGGGCGTGGGCAAAATAGTTCCCAGTTGCTCGAATTTGTTTCCGTGATTTGAGGCACCGTTGTTTTGTGTGTTTTGCGCAGGTAAATACCCTGCAACACAGCAGGTCATTATTATCAGCAATAGACTTTTCATGTGTATTTGTTTTGTTGAATTGTTTAATTATTATCAAAGTTTTTTCCAGCAAAGTCGTTTCCTGATCCTATTCATCCGGGAAAACGTTCGAAAGCCATTTTCACGGAGGCAACAAATATAAGTACGGATGCAACCCGCACCCAGTATAACCTCGAGATTTTCAATAGCTGTACGAAGACAAACGAGATCAAAAGCACCACTGCCACCACCAGCAGCTGGGCGACTTCAATACCCAGGTTAAATGCCAGTAAATGGACCACCAGTCCTTGTTTGCCTTCCAGGCTTAAAAAGGTATTGGCAAAGGCCAATCCATGAATTAAACCAAAAAACAACGCGAAAAAATAGATGACTGGGAGCCGGGAAGGGTATTTCACCTGTGCTGATTTTTGTATTAAATTGTTAATTGCGGTAGCTACAATAGTTAGGGGGATGAGAAACTCGATCCATTTGGTCGAAATCCGGACATGCCCTGACGCACTTAAAGCAAGCGTAATGGAATGCCCGATGGTAAAAGCTGTTACCAGGACAATTACTTTCCTCCAGTCAGCAACAAGATAACGCAGGCAGAGGGCTGTTACAAATAAAATGTGATCCAAAGCCTCCCATGTGAGAATATGTTCAGTGCCAAGCCTGAAGTAAAGGTTAAAGTCTTCCATACTATTCTGCGTTTCCAAAATTATTCAGACTTTTGCTTCAGAAAAATTTAATTTTTAAATGGCAGTATCTTTATGTAAGTGGTTGTATGCGACAGGTTTGCTCTTGTTTATTTGTTTTGATGGCAATTCATCCGGATTATCAATAGGGTTGCACCCATTGTACGTAAGCGTAACTGAGATCAATTACAACGCCAAGGATAAGACGGTAGAGATTAGCTGTAAGATTTTTACAAACGATTTGGAAGCTACTCTTGAAAAGCTTGTTCATAGAAAGGTTGATCTTTCTGATCAAAAAGATAAACCCACAACTGACAAATTCATCGCCGATTATATTCAAAAACACCTGCAATTGAAGTTGGATGGCAGAACNNGATTTATAGGAAGTGAAAAGGAAACAGATGCAACCTGGAGTTATTTTCAGGTAAACAACATAAGAGCAGTAAAAAAAATTGACATTATGAACAATATTTTGTATGATAGTTTTGGTCAGGAAATTAATATCATGCATGTTATGGTAGGGGGAACTCGGAAAAGCACCAAGCTAAGTAACCCCGAAACTAACGCCAGCTTTGAGTTCTGATCCTATTAAAGGCGATTGGATTTCTTGACGTCTTCTGAAATAGTCAAGATTTANNAAGATTGCTTCGACAAATTAAGAAACTATTCACTAAATGGACGTCATAAGAAAAGCGGCTCGAAGGCTACCCTTTGTTCATTTTCTTTTTCGATGGTTACGATTGTATTAAGATGATTTATTTATTATTTAACTCGCTGCCATACTTCCTCAAACATCATCATGTTTTCAATGCCACCCTTCACATACCATTTATCCCCATCTACACGATAGGTAAACTTTGCCTTTTTGCCTACCATTGTTGCCGCACTTGCATATTGAATCTCCTCTGTATAATTCTTGTCATCCATTTTTACGATGCCTGCAACTGCGTGTTCCAAAGTATCATTCGCAACAGTTTTTGACATTACTGCAAAGTGGGTTGGTGTAACTATTTTAATGGCATCCGATGTTTTATTATCGTAAGGATAACTGCTGTCACCCTGGATCATCTTTCCGGAAACCAATTTCCAGGTGCCTACCAATTGCATTTTGTTCTGTGCAAAGCAAGTAGCCGTAAATAATAATAACAAAATTGAAAATAAGAGTTTTGTTCTCATGTTAGCTGTTTTAGGTGTGAAGGAATATAATAGCAGCAATATTTTACCTTGTTAACTCCATGAATTTATCACAAATATCATTAATGGTGAATAAAAAATAATGGGAGGCTGTTATATTCTTTGTATGATTTACTGATTCTTCTCTTCCTTTTCCATTTCTTCCTTAAAATTGTCTGAGACAGATACGAGGACCTTATCTATCCTCTGGGCGTCCATATCAACTATCTCAAAGCGGAACTCCTTCCATCTCAAAGTTTCACCTGTGCGGGGAATATGCTCCAATTGGTGTAAGATAAAGCCGGCCAGGGTATCAAATTCATGACCACCTTCATTCATCCAGTCAGCCTTGTGAAAATGCCTTAGAAAATCATAAAAAGGGATCTGGGCGTCCACTAAAAAAGTGCCATCGTCCCTTTTCCTGACCTCATAATCGGAAACATCAGGTTGCTGGATATCACCAACAATGGCTTCCAAAATGTCATTTAGGGTAATCATGCCAGCCAAACTTCCATACTCATCGACAATAAAGCAACAATGTGATTTTACTTGCTTGAATTTTTCCAACACCTGATAGGCACTATTATTTTCTGGCACATATAAAGCGGGAGTCATGATATCCTTAAATAACTTGGTATCATCGGTAATATATAAATCCTTAATGGATACCATTCCTTTAATATTATCAATTTGCCCATCGCAAACAGGATAAACGGAATGTGGTGCCTGAATGATCTTTTCTTTGATCATTTCTTCGTTTTCATTTAAATCAAACCATATTATATCACTTCTGTGGGTCATCAGGGAGGTAATATTGCGGTCACCCAGATGGAATACCCGTTCTATGATTTCCTGCTCGGCTTCTTCAATGGTCCCTTGCTCGGTACCTTCACTAATAATGGCTTTTATTTCATCTTCTGTTACATTGCTTTCTTTGGACGGCTTGACAGAAAATATGACAAAAAATAAATTGGTCGTCCAGTTAAGCAGGGCTACAATGGGATACCCTATCCGGGATAATAATTTCATCGGGCCCGCAACAACACGGGCAATTTTTTCCGCCCGAAGCAGCCCTATGCGTTTGGGTATTAATTCACCAAAGATGATAGATAAAAAAGTGACGACAATAACTATCAAAACTGTGGAAATATTAGCTGCGTATGGCTTCAGGTAATGTATTTTTTCCAGGTAGGGTTTAAGGTCGGAGCTGAATTTTTCGCCGGAATATAAACCGGTAATTATGGCGATCAGTGTGATGCCTATCTGGGCGGTAGATAAAAACAGTTCAGGGTTCTCCGTTAACTCCAATGCAGATTTCGCTTTTAAATCCCCATTTTCAGCAAGGTTCTCCAAACGTGTTTTCCTTGCTGAGACCAGGGCGATTTCCGCCATAACAAATAATCCATTGGTGAAAATCAAACAAAGTAATATAAGGATTGAAACCATTTTATTTTATTGCTTTAGACTTAGAGGCCCAAATTGCCTTTTAAAAAAGATTTGCATGCCATAACCTATCACAGAACCTAAAAGTGCACCTCCTGCAACGTCAAATGGGTAATGTACCCCTACGTATACCTGAGCGTAAGAAATGGCAAAGGCCCACAAAAATACCATCCACCACCAGCGGCTTCTCTCCCTCAACGTTAAAAAAATGAAAACTGCCATGGCAAAGTGATTACAGGCATGGGAGGAAGTAAAACTGGAACTTTCTGGACAATAACTTACAAGGATACGAACCTGTTCAGCCATTCGTGGGTCTTGGCAGGGACGATAGCGAAAGATAAGCAGTTTTACCAGGTGGCTGCTTGTAAGATCACTGATAACAACAGTCATTATGAAAGAAAATGACCACCACCAGCTCTTTCTTCCAAAATTAATTGTAATGAAAACAAGTAAAAATAAGTAAAAAGGAATCNNGCCGACTCGCGCAAAAAGAGCAAAACTGAATCAAAAAATGAATTGGTCCACTGCTGGTTGATTTTAGAAAATAACCAATAATCAAAATGCATCAACGCTCGAAATAAATTCGCATGCTCACCACTTTCAAGTAAAATCATGATTAGAGATAATTGCTATAATTTTATAACCTATTTACAGCCATTATGATATCTAAGCTAAAGATACCTAAATTGATCCGTTGGATTTTTACGACCGGAATAATTTTTTTGATAGTAATGAGCGTGCTTCGGGTATGCTTGTTTTTCTTTTTCAGCAAACAGGGGAACAGCCTTTTTCAAATTCTTCCTTCACTGGTCCTAGGTATTCGTTATGATCTAAGGGATATTTGCCTCTTATTAATTCTGTTGCTACTGTCCGCAATCTCCTCTTTTTTGGATCCATTCAGAACAGAAAGAGGAAGGAGAACCTGGTTTTTTTTATTCGGTGTTGCCGCATTTTTGTTGGCATTTTTTTATACGGTGGATTTTGCCCATTATGGTTATTTGTCCCAGCGTTTGAATGCGAGCATACTTAATTACTTGAAAGATGCTGGAATTTCCATGAAAATGATATGGCAAACCTACCCGGTCATATGGATTATTTTGCTCATCATAGCGGCTACCTGGTTTTTACGCTGGGCTGTCATCAGGTCCTATAAGAAAATCAAAAAAACGGATTCCTCTTCCGTCAAGGCGGCCAGGATCTTCTGGTATCTGACTACTTTTTTATTGCTGGGTTTGGGAATATTCGGAAGGATCGGTCAATTTCCATTGAGGTGGAGCGATGCATTTGTGTTGGGGAGTGATTACAAGGCGAATCTCGCGCTAAATCCCTTTCAGTCCTTTTTCAGCAGCTTGGGTTTTCGACACAGTGTTTATGATTCCGCCAAAGTCAGGTTGGCAGTTCCGATACTTGCTCCTTACTTTGGATTTCCCCAGAGTGGAGTTGGGGGCATCAATTTTGCAAGAAATATTACCCCGCAAAAGAAGGAAGCTTCGCCGATGCCGAATGTTATCGTAATTATTTGCGAATCATTTAGTGCATACAAAAGTTCTATGTGGGGAAACCCCTTACATGTAACTCCCTTTTTCAACGAAATGACCAAACAGGGGATTTTCTTTGACCGTTGCTTTACTCCCAGTTATGGGACGGCCAGAGGTGTTTGGGCCGTCATTACCGGTATCCCCGATGTTGAGGCCGCTAGCACAACCTCCAGTCGTAATCCAGCCGCAGTTGATCAGCATACTATAATCAGCGACTTCAAGGGATATGACAAATTTTATTTTATCGGAGGCAGTAGCAGCTGGGCCAATATACGGGGACTGCTGCAGAATAATATCGAAGGACTGCATTTATACGAGCAGCAGGATTATGATGCCCCAAAAATTGATGTCTGGGGCATCAGCGATAAAAATTTGTTTTTGGAAGCTAATAAAGCCCTTAGGCAGCAAACCAAGCCTTTCTTTGCAATTATCCAGACCGCGGATAATCACAGGCCATACACGATTCCGGTGGAAGATCGGAAAGAATTCACTAGTATCGGTTTTTCTCCTGATTCTCTGAAACGGTTTGGTTTTGAAAGCAACGATGAGCTGAACGCGTTCCGGTTTACAGATTTTTGTTACATGAAATTTCTGGAGGCTGCTGAAAAGGAAAAATATTTTGACAATACAATTTTTCTTTTCGTTGGGGATCATGGGATTCCTGGCGATGCTGGTCACATGTTCCCCAAAGCCTGGACCGATCAACGGCTAACTGCGGAACACGTACCCTTATTATTGTACTCCCCCAAATTAATAAGGCCAAGGCGCATCTCAGATTTTTGTTCCCAGATCGACGTGTTACCTACCCTTGCAGCTGTATGCAATTTACCTTACCGGAACACGACCTTTGGACCCGATTTGCTTGATACAGGGTACAAGAGTGGAAAGGCATTTTCTTTCATTTATGATCCTGACCAGGGATCTATCGGTGTTGTGAAAGGCAGCTATTTTTACCGCGAACAGTTATTGACAGGTAAAGAAGTAATAGTTTCAGTAATTAACGATGATCCTGTTGCTGGAAATTCTGGAATCGATTCCGTCAAAAAATACATGAAGAAATTGACGGACGGGATGTACGAATGTTCAAGGTTCCTGATTTTAAATAATAAGAAATAGCAATTGAATTCAATACAGGTTTTAATTTCTTTGACCCTGTTCAAAATATAGCCTGGATGACGTTCGAAAATTGGTCATCCGGTCTCCATTTTCTAAGTAGTCCAGTTACGGAATACTACTCTCTTTCTTTATTTTTGAATACGGTAAACCGGCCTGTAAATACACATGTCTTTTCCTAAATAGATTGAAATTCTTAAAAGTCTCTCGTTGATATGAAATTAATCATTGAAACCCTGCAAAAAATAATTATAGAATATTTACCTCCCCNNTCCCTCGCCTCACAAATGGAGCAAGAAAGAAATTCTCGGGCATTTGGTTGATTCTGCTCAAACCAATATCCGGCGTTTCGTTATCACACAATACGAAGAACTGCCTCTGATAATTTATAGACAGGATGATTGGGTTTCCATTTGTAATTATCAGAATTATCCGACAAAAGACCTGATTGAATTGTGGACCTTATTAAACAGGCATATTTGCATTATTCTTGCTTTNNTGCTAATACAGGCCCCGACGATGCCCAAAGAAAAAGCGCCACTAATAATTCGGAATTGCACAGCATTGCATGGTTAGCCGAAGACTACAATAAGCATCTCCTCCATCATTTGCATCAAATATTGAATCTCACGGCTATTGCATACCCTTAGGTTTCCCTTCACATATATAGACCATTGGATTGTTTTCTATACCCCTGGCTGGTAGAATTTCGGTAAATAGTCTTTATTTGTTCTTAGATGTGTTTTTTATGACTGTTTTCTTGTTTGCCCAGGCTGGCCATTTTAGCTCTTCAATCCACAGCAGGATTTGATAATATGCCTTACAACCGATATTTTTGCCACTCTTCTAAATTAAATCGAATGAGACAAATAGCGTTGCGGGAAGCGTTGCGTGAGGCCATGAATGAAGAAATGCGTCGGGATGACCGCGTTTTCTTAATGGGGGAAGAAGTGGCAGAATATAACGGGGCTTATAAAGTAAGTCAGGGCATGCTTGATGAGTTCGGCCCAAAACGGGTTATTGACACACCTATCTCTGAATTAGGATTTACAGCCCTTGCTGTGGGGGCTGCACAAAATGGATTAAGGCCCATTGTTGAATATATGACCTGGAACTTTGCGTCACTTGCATTAGACCAGATTTTGAACACCGCCTCCAAAATGCTGGCGATGAGTGGTGGCCAGGTGGGGTGCCCGATCGTTTTTCGTGGCCCCAATGGGTCCGCAGGTCAACTTGGAGCACAACACTCTACGGCTTTTGAAAATTTATACGCAAATATTCCGGGCCTTAAAGTGGTTTCAACCAGTAATGGATATGATGCCAAAGGTTTATTGAAACAGGCCATCCGTTATGAGGAAGACCCGGTAATCTTTATGGAAAGTGAAGTGACATATGGTGAGAAAAGTGAAGTGCCTGAAGAAGAATATTATATTGAATTGGGCAAATCTGATATTAAGAAAAAAGGCAATGATGTCACGATTGTATCCTACAATAAAATGATGAAAGTGGCAATGGGTGCTGCTGCCGAATTAGAAAAAGAAGGCGTAAATGCGGAAGTTATTGACCTTCGTACCATCCGTCCCCTTGACTGGATGACTATTCTGGAAAGTGTGAAAAAAACCAACCGACTCGTCATTGTAGAAGAGCAATGGCCCTTCGGTTCTGTTTCTTCTGAACTTACCTATCATATTCAAAAAGAAGGTTTTGATTGGCTTGATGCTCCGATTCGTCGCATTACGTCTGCAGATGCTCCCTTGCACTATGCCGGTAACCTGGTGGCCCTGGCATTACCAGATATTTCCAGGACGGTAAAGCTGGTTAAGGAAGTTATGTATTTAAAGAAATAGCTTTTATTTTATTTCATGAGTGCCGAATTTCATCTCCTGAATTTCCTTCCAGAAATTTATGGATCCTAACGAACAATC
>PLCH01000322.1 GCA_003135585.1 Chitinophagaceae bacterium | reverse complement strand
CAGGATCCCCATGCACCTTTGAAATGAGCCATGGGCCACCATCCTGATCAAGGATCATATTCCAATATATCCACGCGGAGACCCAATTTTTAAGGTCGTTTATTATCATATTGCCCCAAAATTCCCCATCAGAAAATTTATAAACAGGCAATTTTGAGGGACCGTTGACAGGAATATTGTTTGGAAGCGCATAGCATACTTCCGTTTGCCATATGGGAAAATCAGGATATTTTTTATGGAGGTCCGTAAGGGTAGAGTATTGATTCCAATCGTATCCGTGAACGGTCAGTGAATAAATATATTTTCTTGCGTCCGGATCATCCAGTACAACGGGTAATTTCTTAATTGCTTCCGGCCGGTTTGCTGTTTCGCACAACTGAATTTTTGTGAACAAACCATCTCTTTGCAAGCGGGGAGCAATATAGTATTTAATCATATCCCGGATTTCCGCATAAGTAACATTTGAATACCATTCATTGTCTGCTTCGTTGAAAGGATTCAGGTAATCAATAATGATCCCTTTGGCTGCATAAGCCTGAAGGTATTGGGAATAATACTTTGCAAGAGCTGTATAATATTCAGGTTTTATATGCTTTTGTCCTTTTGTTAATCCGTTCATCATCCAATCCGGGGCAAAATCCATAGTTGTTTCGATTTTGAACCTTCCGAATTTGGAGGCATTCCGGATGAAGCCGATCAGGCCATTTCTTCCCAGGTCCCTCTGGATGCTAAAGTGGTTCATGGCTGTATCGCCCGGGGTATCATTATAGGAATACCATGGGCCGGCAGCGGAAAAATCACAGGCTGCAATGGGTGATTTCATTAGGGAAAAGCCTGCTCCCGTCACTGAATCAAATAAAGATTTTAATACATTATTGCGTGTTTCTGGAGTAAGAGCATTCAGGCAAATCATTCCGGATTCATTAAAAGTTGCCCCGAATCCTTCTATCGACTGGTATCGGGTCGCTTCATCAACTTTAATAAAATGTAAAGAGGAATTTCCCGCTGATACAAATTTTTTATCTGTTTTCCTTGTGAACCTGTCTCCTTCTTTTGCTGAAACATACACTGAAATGGAGGAGCCTCCAAAAGCATTTTTACCTAGAAATTCGTCATTTGCAATTTGGCTTTTAGCATCTGCCAAAAAAATAAATTCGCATAGAATCATTCCAAATAAGTATCGCAGAAAAGGGGGACAATATTCGTTGATTATTATATCCAAAATAGAAACTTTCGAAAAAAAAGTCGAGATAAATTTTCAGATTTCGGTTACTAAAATAATAAGGACGCGCGAATTGTGCCTGGAAACTTGCAAACATTTACATTATAGATAAAAATTAGCTATTTTGGAGTAGTCAATTACCAGAACAACCAACCAGTGTTATGGCCCTACTAGTTATTAAAAAGGCTTTGAGGTCCTTGACTCAAAGCCTATAATTTTCCCTGACACAATAATAAGGCAAGAATATTTCAGAAAAATTCACAGTTTTTTTTAGATCAAATTTTAGCGTCTTTTTTCCAGAAACCCGAAAATCCCATGCNNGTTTCTTTAAGAGGTCCTGCTGTGAAAAATAACTGATTCGGACTAGCCGTCGGCACGTCATTCTCAATTGACCATAAGCCATCTATTGAAATGGGGTGTCCATCATCCTTCAACGGCCCAAGAAATTTTCCATCATCACTAAATACATTAATTCTTCCGTCTCCAAAATTTCCGATTAGGATAGGGCTTTCTTCCGATTCTTCGCAAAATCCGATTTTTGCCTGAACGATCCCCCAGGGTGAGTTAAGAGGACCCTGAGAAGCAAATCTTTTCACCAGGGAGCCATCCGGCCTGAAAATACTTACAAATCCGTTTCCGGGACCGGCCAGGTCATCATGATGATCCGGTTTTTGCTTGGCATAGGTCACATATAACCAACCGTTGATATTTCGGATATTAAAGGGTGCAAAACCTGCGGGGATACCGGGATCATGAAAATGTTTACCACTTACCAAATTGAAATTCCTATCAAAGACGTCAATTTTGGCCTGAGAAAAATTCGTAGCATAAAGAAAATTACTTGACCCGTCATTGGCTAGGGCAATTCCTTTGTATACTGCCATAAATGTGGACCTGTCGGCAACTATTACCGCATTGTTTCCTCCTCCCCAGGCAGCAATTGTACCATCCTCTGTGGCAAATATAAATCTGCTTGCCTGGCTTTGTTTGCCAGTTTTAATCATGAAATCTGCGGTACTGTTGAATACAACGCCGGTAGGTGAACCTCCACTAGAACTGCCNNGGTTATCAGAAATCCAAATTGGTCCGGAAGGAACAAAAGCAACGCCCCATGCGTTGACAAGACGGGATCAATCTTCTCGGCGCCGAAACCGGCTGTATCAGCAACCAGGTTAGTCTGCTCATAACCATTTAACAAAAAATGCAATACATTTTTTTTGCATCCCGGGTTAAAAATTAAAAGAATAAATAATGTGCAAAATGAGCTGATCAAAGGAATTTTTCTTGATTTAAAAAGCAACTTTTTTGGCAGACCGGCAGTATTTTTTGTCACCGTCTGTTTTTTTGGTAAGGTTGTAAACATCTTGTTTGATTTAAATGGTGAATGGATAAAGGGCGCTGGAGAAATTAATTATTTTGGCCATTGTACGGATTCAATATCGGATCAGATTTCTCTATTCAAAGTGTTAAATGAAGCGAGGAACCTGTCTTCGAACGGGGTAATAAAAGCGATTGGAATTTAAACCTGCCTATTTAATAAGATTGGAATCAACTTTCGTTGCCTCATAAATTTTTGAACCACAGAATATTGCGTTTTTTCTGTTGTCCCGAGGTAAGCATAGTCCTCTTATAAGGCGAAGGATTTTACAT
>PLCH01000398.1 GCA_003135585.1 Chitinophagaceae bacterium | reverse complement strand
CCTTGCTACCGTACTGGCTAATAAAATACCGGATCTTCTGATCAATCTCTGCCTGAACATCATCTTCGCTGACCGGTATGGAATCTTTTTCGGCCTGAAGCACAAGGGCTTTTTGGGTCAGCATAAGGTCCAGGATGGAGCAATCCTCCTCCGGAGGCAGACCCCTGCGCACCAGATCTGCGTTTTCGTTGAGTATTTCCGATTTCAATATGATTTTATCACCGACGATTCCCACGATTTTATCAGCCACCACCTTCATTTGGGAAAAACAGGCAGAGAGGATAAAAAATGAAATGAAACCCAGGAATATTTTTNNAATGAAGGAAATATTAGCCAAATTTAATTTATAATAGCTTATGATCCGGGGCAGTCGGTGATTTAACGAAAGCTTATAAAGTTCTTTTTACTTCTTCTTCCTCGTAGGCTTCAATGATATCACCAACCTTTATATCATTGTAGTTCTTAATAACCAAACCGCATTCCATGCCTGACACCACTTCCTTGACATCGTCCTTGAACCTCTTCATGGAAGCCAGTTCAGCAGTGGCACCTTCTCCAATCGGATAAATCACAATGCCATCCCGGACCAGCCGTATTTTCGAGTTTCGGTAAATCTTCCCGTCCAGTACATAACCTCCGGCCACCGTGGCCTTATCAAATTTGAAAACATTGCGGACCTCCACATTGGCGACTATTTTTTCCTGTATTTTCGGTTCAAGCATTCCTTCCATGGCGCTCTTGATCTCTTCTATGGCATTGTAAATAATGGAGTAGGTCTTGATTTCCACCCCTTCGTTTTCTGCTAACCGGGAGGCCTGAACGGAGGGACGGACATTGAAACCGACGATTACCGCATCTGAAGCCGTTGCAAGTAAAACATCGCTTTCGGTGATGGCACCCACCGCCTTATGCACGACGCGGACAGCAATTTCTTCCGTGGATAGTTTCTGGAGTGAATCACTTAACGCTTCCACTGATCCATCGACATCACCTTTGATAATCAGGTTTAGTTCTTTGAAATTGCCCAGCGCCAGGCGGCGTCCAATCTCATCCAGGGTAATATGTTTCTTGGTCCTTATGCCCTGTTCGCGCAGAATCTGGGCCCGTTTTCCCGCAACTTCCTTGGCTTCACTTTCATCCTCGTAAACTTTGAATTTTTCACCAGCCTGGGGAGCCCCGTTCAAACCCAACAACAGCGCGGGACTGGAAGGCGGCGCTTCTTCCACTTTTTTGTTTCTTTCATTGAACATGGCTTTAATCCTGCCAAAATGCTGCCCGGACACCACGATATCCCCCATAGCAAGGGTTCCGTTCTGAATCAAAACAGTAGCAACGTATCCGCGTCCTTTATCCAGGGATGCTTCTATAATGGTGCCTGATGCTTCGCGGTGGGGATTGGATTTCAGATCAAGAATCTCCGCTTCCAGCAGGATCTTTTCCAGCAGCAGGTCTACATTTATACCTTTTTTTGCGGATATTTCCTGGGATTGGTATTTCCCTCCCCAATCTTCCACCAAAAGATTCATGCCTGCCAGCTGTTCTTTTATTTTTTCCGGGTTAGACCCTTCCTTATCAATCTTGTTTATTGCAAAAACCATGGGCAATCCAGCGGCCTGTGCATGGGAAATCGCTTCCTTGGTTTGAGGCATGATGGCGTCATCGGCCGCGATTACGATAACGGCGACATCCGCTGCTTTGGCACCACGGGCACGCATAGCCGTAAACGCTTCGTGGCCGGGCGTATCCAGAAATGTTATCTTTTTTCCATTTGCGGTCGTGACCTGGTAGGCACCGATATGCTGGGTAATGCCACCGGCTTCGCCCGCTACCACATTGGCGCTGCGGATATAATCAAGCAAAGAAGTTTTGCCATGATCCACATGGCCCATAATGGTGACAACCGGAGAACGGGATTCCATATCTTCCGGCTCGTCTTCAACTTCTTCTTCTTCCATTTCAGCGGCATCATCAATGCCGATAAATTCCACGGCGAAGCCGAATTCCCCGGCTACCAGTTCAATAACATCTGCTTCCAGGCGCTGGTTGATGGAAACCATCATTCCCAGGCTCATACATTTGCTGATGATATCTGCGTAATTGACATCTATAAGATTTGCCAGTTCGCTGACGCTGATAAATTCCGTAACCTGCAGTTTATTGCTTATTGCTTCTTCGGCACCCGATTGTTCGGCCAGTTCCTCCCTTTTTGCACGCCGGTATTTGGCCTTCAGGCTTTTTCCCCTTCCGCCGGCACCTGCCAGCTTGGCCTGGGTCTGCCTGATTTTTTCCTGGATTTCTTTTTTGTCAATTTCCTTTACTTCGCGGGGATTTCTGGTATCGGGCCTGGCTGGACGGTTTGCACCGCCGCGACGTTCATCCCGGCGGATGGGGAAACGGCTGCCGCCAGCTTTTTCATCTTTTTTATCTTTCTGCAATCCTTCTTTTGCAGGTTTTCCCCCCTCCCTTTTTTCAATGGGAATTCTTTTTCGTTTTCTTTTTTCTTCAAGAGGTTTCGGCCGCGTTTCGCTGTTAACGGGTAAATCTATTTTTCCCAGGATTTTTGGTCCTTCTATTTTATCCGCCTTGATGTTTTCAATAGTCTTGTTCTCCTCCGGTTCATCGGGCAGCTCTTCGGATAACTCCTCCTGTTCTTCTTTTACAAGCGGTCCCTCTTCCTCCTTCTGCTTTTTTACGGGGATTGTCGTGTCTGGCTCGATAGCCGGTTCATCCTCCTTCTGGGCCTTTTTTTTGACGATCTTTTTCGGTCTCGTTGAGGAGTCTATGGCAGACAGATCAATTTTATCAATAACCTTCGGGGCCTCAAGATCAGGGACTTCTATTTTAACCAATTCCGGCTCTTTTTTCTTTTCTTCAACGACCGGCGGTTTGGGCGCTTCGACCAGGACCTCTTCTTTAACCGTCTTTTTTATATCTTTTCTAAAAAGTATATTTTCATCCTCTTTTTTCTTTTTGGCTTCCAGGCTGCCCTTGGGTAAATCAATCTGGTCACTTTTGATCTTTGCCACTTTGTCCCCCTGGAATTCCTGTTGTAAAGACCTGTACATGTCCTCCGTGAGCTTGGATGCAGGTTTGAGGTCATCTTTGCTAAATCCTTTGCCCACCAAAAAATCCACCAGCGTATCTTTTCCGATGTTAAATTCTTTGGCCGCAGCCATTAATCGTGGTGTTGTTGTTTCTGCCATATATTCCTCCCCAAACTTCCTTATTCAAAAGGGGTTTAAGTTCATTTCGTTTTAAATTATCAAACAATCCCTGACATTAAATAGAGAAAAGTCACCCTTATTATTTCGATGTCGGGGATGGGCCTATTCTTTTTCAAATTCTTCTTTCAGTACCCTCATTACCTCATCAATTGTTTCCCTTTCAAGGTCCGTCCTTCTTTCCAGCTCCTCTGCAGTTAAATCCAGTACACTGTGGGCAGTATCGCAACCAATACGTTTCAGCTCATCAATTACCCAGGTTTCAATCTCATCGCTGAATTCGTCAAGGTCAATGTCAAATTCTTCAGACTGGCCCTCGTTGTCACGGAACACATCTATTGAATGCCCGGTGAGTTCCTGGGCCAGTTTAATATTGACTCCTTTTCTTCCGATGGCCAGGGAAACCTGATCCGGTTTTAAATAGACATTTGCATGGAGCTTTTCGCTGTCTATCTCCATGCTTGTTATTTTCGAAGGTGTCAGGGAGCGCTGTATCAACAGTTGGACATTGTTGGTCCAGTTGATAACATCAATATTTTCATTCTTGAGTTCGCGGACGATACCGTGAATGCGGCTTCCTTTCATACCCACACAGGCACCGACCGGGTCAATGCGGTCATCATAGGATTCTACCGCCACCTTGGCTCTTTCACCGGGTTCCCGCACGATTTTCTTTATTACAATCAGGCCATCAAAAATTTCGGGCACTTCAATTTCCAGCAATTTGGCCAGAAAAGAAGGACTTGTACGGGATAGGATAATGACGGGTGAATTGTTTTTCATGTCCACCTTTTTCACAACGGCCCGGATGTTTTCCCCTTTTTTAAAGTAATCCTGTGGTATCTGTTCTGATTTGGGCAATATGAGTTCACTGCCCTCTTCGTCCAAAAGAAGGATCTCCTTTTTCCAAACCTGGTAAACTTCCGCACTTACAATTTCTCCTACGCGTTCGTTGTATTTTTTTACCAGGACATTTTTCTTCAAATCGCCAATACGGCTTGCCCNNAGCTTGCCAATGTTTGTTTCGCTGCCAGAATAGCACGACGGCCGAAATCCAATATCTCAATTTCTTCGTAGAGTTCTTCCCCAACTTCATAATCGGGTTCAATCTTTACAGCATCACTATAGGCGATTTCAGCAAGAGGATCATTCACCTGTCCATTGTCTACTATTACTCGGCGCCGGACTATCTCCAGGTCTCCTTTCTCAGCATTTACAATCACGTCGAAATTCTCATCACTGCCGTATTTTTTACGCAACAGTGTCTTGAAGACGTCTTCCACTACTTTCATCATGGTAGGACGGTCAATATTTTCCGCTTCTTTGAAGTCCTGAAAAGCCTCAATAAGATTAATACTTGCCANNATTTAGTTGTTTTTATATTAGTAAATAAAACAGAGTGACAGATCAGCTCTTTTTTTTTGTTTTTCCCTTTTGTCTCTTCTACTATTATGCCATCTTCATTTACTTCTGTCAAACGGCCCTCTAATTTCACTCCGTCCAGCAACTGGAGTTCGACCAGGCGTCCTTTATTTTTCCTGTATTGCCGGATTAATTTTAAAGGTTGATCCAGCCCGGCGGAAGACACTTCCAGCGAAAAATCACCATCCCGGAAAATTCCGGCTTCTTCTATTTTTTTGTAAAGGGCCCGGTTAACTTT
>PLCH01000588.1 GCA_003135585.1 Chitinophagaceae bacterium | reverse complement strand
TGGTCCATAACAGGAAATAGTCTTTGCAGGGTCTTTGGCCGGTAATTTGTAACCTAAAGCTGGTACTGACAAAGGAACTTATTGTAACTAAACTCAGATATTATTCCCAAATTTTTTTTTCTCATAACAGCCATTTTTTTTCTTTTCTCAAGCCTGGCATATACGCAGCAGCATCCTGATACCATCAGTACGCCAAGGAAGGATATCATTGATGTCCTTCTTAAGCTTACCCACTTTGATAAATTATATAAGAAACGGGACAGCAGAAAAATAAGCTTTTCCCTTATTCCCATTCCCAGCGCGTTAGTAGATGGCGATCAATTCATCGTATCATCGATCAATGCAGCTTTTTATTTGGGAGATTCAAGCTCCACAAATCTTTCTAATATTTATTTTATTCCCTACACTAATTTTTATAGTAGGATCGGGTTTATCATTAACCCTAATATCTGGACAAATGGGAAATTGTGGAATCTTACTGGTGATTTTCGAATTATTCATAATAACCTCAGGACATATGGAATTGGAGGCGGTACATCCAAGGCAAACCTGGACCAGATAAACCACAACTTTATTCGGGTCTATCTGAATGCCAACCATAAAGTGGACGGGCCGTTTTATGCTGGAGTGGGGTACGACCTGGACGATTTCTATAGTGTCACTGAGTCATGGTCTCGGTCTTATCCAAGTGATTTTTCCAAATATGGAATTGGTACAGGCTACAAAACTGTTTCATCCGGAATAACTTTCGATCTTTTATGGGATAGCCGGAAAAATTCTATTAATCCTGAAAATGGTTTATACTCGATATTACTCTATCGGCTGAATACGCGATGGCTGGGCAGCGACTACTCCTGGACTTCAATTTATTTTGATAACCGGAAATATTTTTCTTTCAGCGACACTAGACATGAAGTTCTTGGATTGCGGGTATTTTACTGGGCAAGTTATGGCGATGTTCCCTATCTCAATTTACCCGGCACTACCCTGGATCTTAGCGCAAGATCCGGACGCGGATATTCAGTTGCCCGTTATCTGGGCAAACAGGAGCTGTATGCGGAAACTGAATATCGGTTTGATATAACAAGAAACGGTTTATGGGGTGGGGTGGTATTTACTAATGCGCAATCCTACACGGAACCCGGGTCCAACCAATTCGAATATGTTTTGCCTGCAATTGGCGCGGGCGTCCGGCTGAAATTCAACAAAAGATCCAATACCAATATCAGCTTAGATATGGCATTTGGCAAAAACTCATTTCTATTATATCTGAACCTTGGGGAATTTTTCTAAAGAAAGGAGAATTTTGCATAAAGGTCTTAACTTTCGTGCCAGCCAACCGGTTGTCGTGTGAAGAAAATAGAAACTTTCGAATTTATTCTAATCCTTGGTATCAGTCACCGGAAAGTACGGCATGGAAGCCCATGGGAGTGAATAATAAAGAATTGAAAAAGAAAATCTTATGAAATTATACAAACTGCTGCAGGGAATTATTTTAGAGCTGGATAACCAATATTTACGCCTTTCTCAGGACTGGAACCTACTGACAAACAGGGATAACCTTTTCCATTATTTGATGACGATCGTAAAAACGGCCGACAAACTAACAAAAGAAGAAGCGTCGCAATTGTTAAAACTTGAATTGAAGGCACCGGTCGGGCAGCAGGAAGTTTGGGCTGCGGGTGTAACGTACATGCGCAGCCGAGAAGCCCGGATGGAAGAATCAAAAGAATCAGGCGGGGCCGATTTTTATGATAAAGTATATGAAGCCGAAAGACCTGAATTATTTTTCAAAGCAATGCCACACAGTGTTGCAGGGCATGGTCAAGAGGTTTATATTCGAAGAGATTCCACCTGGAATGTACCGGAACCCGAATTGACCCTGTTTATCAATTCTGCCGGCGAGATCCAGGGATATACAATTGGCAACGACGTGAGTTCCCGCAGTATTGAAGGGGAAAATCCTCTGTACCTANNGTACCTGCCTCAGGCAAAAGTGTATGAAAAAAGCGCCGCCCTTGGCCCTTGCCTTTACGTTCCTGAGGAAAAGATAGATCCAGGAACGAACATAGAAATGACCATCCGGCGCAACGGATCAATCGTATTCAGGGAGAATGTATCCATCAGCAGAATGAAACGCCTGCACAAAGAATTGGCCGCTTATTTGTTTAGGGAAAGCGAATTTCCACATGGAGTTTTCTTGATGACCGGGACATGCATTGTCCCACCACCTGATTTTACCCTCCAACCGGATGACCGGGTTGATATCAGTATTGATAAGATCGGCTTATTATCCAACCCGGTCGGATACAGGCGGTCTAAATATCCAAATCTTTAGAGGTCCTGTAACAGGTTCCTTTGAATAGTGCTATCAATTCGCCTTTACGATTGGTAGTTTTAACATCATATACTGCAGTTTTTTTGCCAAGATGCAATTCACTTGCCTCTACAAACAACTGGTCTCCGAGTAAAGCCGATTTGGTAAATGTGATGGTAACATCCAAGGCCAGACTAATTCTACCATGAGAATTGCATGCAAATGCGAAAGCTGAATCAGACGCTGAAAAAAGAATGCCCCCATGTACAATTCCAAATCCATTGAGCATATCTTTTCTCACCCGGTAGGATAGCTTGCAGGTTGATTTTCCAGCCTCAATCAATTCGAGTCCCATCCATTGGCTNNCTGGAGCCGATGTTGCCTTTTGAAAGTGCATCCTGTTTTTTCATCCCCAAATGTATAATTTTTGAATTTTATCAAATCAAAAAAGGGGAAGGTAGAAACGTTCCCCCTGGTAATTATTCAAATAGATTGAACAACTACCTGATTATTTGTTTAGTTCCTGAAAAAGGAATGACTTTTTATTCTGAATAACAACAAAAAACAATGCCAGAAATTATCGCCTTGATTAATAGATAATTATAAGTTATGTATCCCCCAACCTGTTCGTTTATGGAACACGATTGAACGGTATCGTTACAAAAGCAATGGTTTGTTATTCCACCAGATCAGCAACTGCTATTCCCCGGATTCTGCCGGCAATTAATGAACCTGGACCAAATAGCAAAAAACAAATGCCGATAAAGTTGTGAAAAGAATTTTTCATAAACGAAAATTGCTGGTAGGTAAATGGTTAGGTAGGCTGATCATACTGATTCGCAGCAATGGATTCACTTAGCATACTCATTTCATTTTTTGCAAGCGGAGGAGAATCTGATGTTTTGGCCGCCTCTATTAATTGATCGATTGTCCTTATCCCCACCAAAGTCACTTTAACAAACGGCTGTTGCAAGACAAACCGTAAGGCAGTTTGTACTGGCGTACGAAGAACTCCGGATAATTCTCGTATAACCCCAGCAGCAAGTTTTACTTCTTCTTCAGAATAATTTAGATAGGAAGTAATTTGTTTGCCAGCAAGCAAACCTTTAGCTAAACTTCCTCTTGCTAAAATCCCCATGCTGTTTGGCAGCAGAAATGAATTGCAAATTTGTTCCGGGCGCCTGTCAAGAAGGCTATACTGCATCATTACAGTTACCATGGAAGATCGGTTTATGTATTCGCGGATCACGTTTGGTCTGATAGATGAAATACCATATTGCCGAATCTTACCCTGAACCTTCAATAGTTCAAAGGCTTCAATGATATCTTCAAGCCGGTCTTCCATAGTTCCTCCATGCAATTGATAAAGATCTATATAATCTGTGTTTAACCGCATCAGGCTTTTGTCTGCTGCAGCAAGTATATATTCTTTACCTGGATTCCATTCCCAGCCACTCCTGTCTTCCTTCCATTGATTGCCAACTTTGGTAGCTATAACAGCCTCCTTCCTTCTGTGCTTTAATGATTTACCCAACGAAAGCTCATTCATTCCGAAACCGTAGAGATCCGCTGTGTCAAAAAAATTGATACCCAGGTCGAGGGCTCTGTTAATCAGCGCAGCGTTGAGGTTGTCTTCCTTTCCCATGGACATGCAACCAAATCCAATTTCACTTATCTTCAGGGTTGACTTACCTAATCTATTATAATTCATAGAAAAAATCCTCATGTGTTAAACCTGCCGAGTCAATTTTTTTGCGGAATAATTTAAAGGCTGGTTCTATAATTATCGGCTGTTAATTAAGCAGTAGCCGCTTTCGAAAATTATAAACAAAAGTACACCTAAGATATCAAGAATTCACCGCCCCATCTACAAGAAAAAACGACTAGAAAAATCCGGTAGCGGCAATATAGGACTCATAGGTAATAAAACATAAAAATAAGCCATTATTCCTGAGGTTCTTCCCATGACCTGTAAATACCGCGACCTGACTGCATCTGATAAAGGAGTGAAGCAGCCGCCGGTTTGTTTTCCTTGCACAGAAATGCAAACAAAGAACTTATGGAATAAGAGGCTACCTGTCGGCTTCGGGCGGAAGGATTTTATTGATCTGCCAACAGAGCCTATTAATACTGGCCTCTCAGTAGTTGAAGAACTCCGGGTCCTGGGCTCCCATTTATTTATTTTTAAGATTATATTATCCGGATTGTTTAATTTGTAAAAATTTGGGTTTCTTAATTTTCAATAAATAGGGAAATGACTGCATATATTAAAGATGAATCCGTGTTGAGGGAGCTATATGATTTGTACGGAGGAGCACTTTACAATTATGTATATCAGATTATCAATGACAAAGGTGCTGCTGAAGAAATTGTTGAAAACACTTTTATTAAATTATGGACTGACAAAAATGCTTTTTATAGAATTCAGCNNTTCAGCATATTATAGCTTACCTGTTTGCAAGCACAAGAAATGCCTGTCTTTCCTATCAGAATACCCTTTTTCAATAGGCGATCCACTTCCCCGGGCCGATTGAACGCTACGCTTACAGACCAGTACTTTTTTCAAAAATTCGGTTAACTCGATAGTTTTTTTGACCAAATTAAAAAATCTGACAACTATAAGTTGATGGGAAAGATGTGAAAGATGATAACCTTTAAGAGTCTCTAAAGGGAAATACTTATTTTGGGAATATTATTAAAAATTAATTCATTTTATTCTTAATTTAACCTTCACCAAGAGCTCAGAAAAGGGCTATTTTGGCCAAATGTCGTAACGCAGTTAGAATAG
>PLCH01000631.1 GCA_003135585.1 Chitinophagaceae bacterium | reverse complement strand
TCCAGTTCATCTCTTTCAATAAAGAACAATAAAAGGTCAAAGGGGCCTTCGAACTGGGCCAATTTGATCTGGTAGGTTGCTGTATTCAATTTTTCTCTTTTAAGGTTGCAGTTTTACGCGCGAGCCTTTCCGGCCCGGGACCTAAGGTCGTTAATTTTAATTATTGATTTTCCTAAAATTTTAGGGCAAAGCCGATTCCCATCACTTCCTGTATCTGCGGCGAAGGCCCTCCTGCAGTTCCATCCGATTTAACCGTTTTGATGTCATTGTCATAAATGATATTTACCGAAAGCGTCATCGTAATCAATTTGGCAACTTTTACGGCCAGGAGGTTTGTCCAGTATATGTCGATATTCTGGGGATTGTGCAAATAGTTTGAGAACAGGTCCAGGCGTCCGTTATAAACAGCACTGGCACTTATTTTCTTTAAATAGCTGACAGAAACGAAAGCCCCCAATTCCGTGCGGATTTTTTTCCCGGAATCCACTCCAAAAGCACCTACACTTGCCAGTGAATCATTATTTACGATCACCCACCGTAGGGTGAGGGGTGATGCGAAAATAGAAAAATTATCATTTGGTTTATAATTTACCCCCGGGGAGAGGAGAATATATGCCGGCGCAAGAAAATCAGAAGTCAGCACTGTTTTGTTACCGCCTGGATAGGAATATCCTTTAGCAAATTGGGTTCTGAAATTAAACAACAGTCCCAGATACCAGTTTTTCGCAATCTCGTGACCATATTTGGAAAGCAGGTCGATGCGGTCGTCAGATTTGCGTTGACCAAGGCTGGTCGTACTCACGCCGCCAAAAGCCAGGTCAATCGTATTGTCCCATGCATTTTTCCCTTTTTTATAAAAAGCATAGGCATTAAAAAAAGAGGCCAGGGAAAGAGAAGAATTTTCCCCTCCCGCAGCCCAGTTACTCAGGGCAGCCTGGTTAAAATTGATATTTAATAAGCCTCCTTTTTTCCAGACTTTTGGCAGGGTATCGTTTGGATCCTTCTTGATTTGTTTACTGGCCTCTGCCTTTAATTCTTCTACTGTTTTATCCTGCGCACTCGCCAAAAAAAAGGCTTCTAGCAAAAGAATAAATAAATAAATCCTTTTCATAGCGATAAGTTTAAGGNNTATTTCCTTAATTCGTCGCGTATTTCCATAAGGAGCTTTTCCGTTGCAGAAGGTTCTGGCGGAGGCGGAGGGGTGCTGTGTTTGACCCGCTGCATCATTCTGACCATCCAAAAAATAATTAAGGCCAATATGATAAAATTCAGGGAAACTGTGACGAAATTTCCCCAAGCAAACACCGGACCCAGTTTTTTTGCCTCAGCCAGGGATAAGGAAGGATTCGCCTCACAGGCGAGTTTCACTTTTTCAGATAAAGGAAAATAAAGATTGGTAAAATCTGCCTTGAAAAATATTCCCACCAGGGGCATTATCAAATCATTGACGATTGAATCCACTATTTTTCCAAATGCACCTCCGATAATAACACCCACGGCCAAATCAATGACATTGCCCCGCATGGCAAATTCTNNGGATATTAGATTGTCAGTTTCACTGCTTTTACTTACCTTATTTCAAACCGGGTTCACAGGTAAAGAAAATGGATGGCCACCGAATGAATTGGGTTTTTTCGAATTCCATGCCACCGCTGTAAAGGCCAATCGTTCAGACAGCCATGATCTCTTTTTCCTTGGTCCCAAGATGCTTTTCAACCAAAGTAATATACCGGTCGGTGGTCTCCTGCATCCTTTTTTCAGCATCCTTTGTAAGATCCTCGCTCAACCCTTCTTTTTGCAATTTTTTTATTTGTTCAATTGCCTCCCTGCGAATATTGCGGACCGCGACTTTTGAATGTTCACCTTCCGCATTGGCCTTCTTCACAAATTCCTTTCNNGTTAATGGCGGCATGAATAATCTGATGATATTTCCATCGTTCTGGGGGGTGACGCCAAGGTTGGCTGCAATAATGGCTCTTTCAATTGGCTGAAGCATATTTTTTTCCCAGGGTTGGATGGTGAGGGTTCTTGCATCCAATACGGACACATTGGCAACCTGGTTCATGGGGGTGGGAGAGCCATAGTAATCAACGGTAAGCCCATCCAGCATCTGCGGGTTTGCCTTACCGGCTCTTATTTTTATCAGCTCTGATTCAAGGTGGCTAATTGCTTTTTGCATGGAATCCTGCGCATCCTCCAGGATCAGCTCTAAATCGTCTGACATAGATAATTGATTAACACCGATGCAAACCTACGTTAAAAGAAAAATTACACAAAAAGATGAGTAAAATATTTTATACCCGATAAGTAAAGGTAAAATCAGTTTTTCTGTTCAAGTATGGTATCCTTAATAAGAGACACCAATTTGGAAGGTTTAAATTTACCATTTTCATCCGTGCTGGTTTTGGCTACCATCAACCTTGGTTTAGACGTATAATAAACCGCAGCAATAAAAATAAAGAAAATCGCTATTACGGAAGATATCAGGATGGTACAACCCAGTGACCTTCCTAAGTATACCAGCCCAATTAAAATTAGGTTAAGGGATACCAGTAAAATGGTAATTGCTCTATGGGAAAGACCCCTGTCCAGCAGCAAGTGGTGGATATGATTCCTGTCCGGACTAAATGGAGAACGGCGTTTAAATATCCGGATGGAAAATACCCTTAATGTGTCAAGAAGGGGAATCATCAAAATTGTAAATCCAATGGCAGGAGAGGAAGTAATGGGATAGCTTACATCAGTGGTATTAGCCACATTAATGAATTTGATTACTAAAATTGCGTTGATGGACCCTATGAGCAGGGATCCCGTATCACCCATAAATATTTTAGCAGGTTGGAAATTAAAAATCAGAAAAGCAAGCAAACTGCCGCACAAAGAAAATGCCCTTACATAGTAGGAAGGCATATTCACATTGAGGAAATAAATCCCAAAAATCGCCGCAGACATCAGGCCAAGGCTTCCGGCTAATCCGTCCACTCCGTCAATAAGATTGAATGAATTGATGATGACTATAACCGCAAAATAGGTTATCAGAAGGCTGAACATTTCCGGCAATTCATAAATACCCAGAAAACCATGCATGCTCCTGATCTGGATCCTGCCATCATATATGATCAGGAAGGCAGCCAGCACCTGCCCAATAAATTTTTTTATAGGTGAAATAACCAGGATATCATCCTTTAATCCCAGGAAAAATATTACAAAAGTAGCTGCAATAAAGTATTGGAACTCGAAAGAATCTTTGAAACGAATCGTCAGCAGGCACCCAAAAACAAAACCTGCAAATATCGCGATTCCACCCAAAGGCGTAATGGGGGTTTGGTGAATCTTACGGGCATCAGGAACATCAAACAGCTTTTTCATTTCTGCAACATTGATGATCACAGGAATGGCCAAGAAAGTAATTGTAAAAGAAATAGCAACAGAAAGTATAACATCAAACATCGGTCTGAATTTGCTTGTACAAAAATATAATTTACCTTTTATTTGCTATTAATCCACCTCAACACCCGGTAACCTGCTTCAACAGGATTTTTCTTTAACCAAATAGCTTAGGTTGGGAAACAGATTCGAAAAAAATTTCGGAGCTATTAAGACGGCAATTTAAAGGAAAAGTTTAATATTAACCCGGCCCGATGATAAATAAATTCCTTTAGTTTGTCGCCTGAATTTTTAAAAAATTTTGCAAGGAAGACCTTTTTTTTCTTTCAAATTCCCCTATTTCCCCCGTTTTCTATGCTTCTTTGGCAAGATCTGGATATTTTGAGATCAAAGAGCTATCAACTTTTCCTAAAATCAAATCCCGCTCCAGGGTCACCCCTCAATCCAGGAACATCTTCTATATATTTGGATTGGCAGCGGTTCACATGGTCAGGGCATGAGCGCAGCCATTGGAGCTGTACCAGATAAAAAACTCTATAATGACAAAAATATTGCCTTTTCCCGGCATCCAGATGGGGAATTAGATGATCTCAGGTCCGAAGTTCAATGGCCTGGGAGGCTGCTTTTTTGGAAGGAAACCAGGCAGCCAGGAGTGCCACAACCAGGATCGTGCCGAATACCAGCAGGAAATCTCCCGCAACCAGTTTTACCGGATAATAATCTATGAGGAAAGAATCACCTTGTAAAGGCACCAGTTTGTATTTTACCTGAAGCCAGCAAATGATAACCGCCAGAACGATCCCTGTGCCGCCTCCCAGACCGGCAAGTAAAATACCCTCGCTTAAAAAAATTTTTTGAATGTAGGCATTTCGGGCGCCCATTGCTTTCAAAACCTGGATGTCCTTTTGTTTTTCCAGAACGAGCATGGTCAATGCCCCGACCATGTTAAAGGCTGCCACTACAAGGATAAGAGTCAAAACCGCATAAATAACCCATCTTTCTACCCGCATCACAGTATACAAACCCTGATTTTGTTCATACCGGGTTTGAACCAGGAATTTGTCTCCAAGGATCCCCTGAATCTTTACTTTCACCAGATCCGGCTGACTCCCCTCCTTTAATGAAATCTCCACGCCGCCGAATTCATTGGGTTGAAGTNNGTCCTAACATGCGTTTGATAAATGCAAGATTGGTAATAACATATTTGTTGTCAAAATCCTGCTGGATCTTGAAGGTACCGGATGCCGCAATATTGTTTGCGCTTATGGATTTCATTGGATCATTTGCGGTAAATCCGTTTTCCTTTTTAAATAAATATACAGTTAGGGGAAGAATGCTTCGGTCCGCCTCAATCCCCAATGCATTTTCAATCTCAGCCCCCAGGACAGCGGCAGGCTGATCCTCGGTTCCGGTATAGAATTTCCCTTTGATTATTTTTTGCGGAACCCCTGTTACATACATATAATTACTGTCCACCCCTTTGAGAAATACCATGGAAGAGCCCAGGTCTCCATTCTGCAGCCAGGCCTGGTCTTCTGCCACCAGCGAGTACCTGGAAAGCTCCGGAATGCCCGCGATCTGCTTTAGCTGGTCATTGGAAAGAGTGAAGGTCTTGCCGGTTAGCGGAGAAATTTTGATGTCAGAATAAAAGGATGAATACAGGGATTTTACCAATTCTTCAAATCCATTGAAAACACTCAGAACAAGGATCAGGGAGGCGGCTCCCACTACGATGGCCAATATGCTAACCCATGCAATGATATTTATGGCATTGGTTGATTTTTTTGCTTTGAAATAGCGCCACNNGCAAACAGACAAAGAGAAATGAATTAATCCCCTCCGGTTTCCGGAGTACTGTTGACTGGCGGAAAGGGGGGATGCTCATCTTTTATTTTTTTAAACAAGGATTCCATCTTGTCGACATAATCGAGTGTGTCATCCAGGAAATAACTTAGCTGAGGCATGCTTCGCAACTGATGCTTCACCGCATTTACCAATTCTCTTTTTATTTCCCATGCCCTTTCCTCTATTTTCTTCATGCCGGCGTTCTTGTCTTTTACCTGGAACAAACTAAGGCGGACCCTCGCTTCAAAAAGATCAGGCGTCACGGTAACCGAAACAATTGAAACCATTCCTCCATCTATCATATTCAAACCAAGGCGCTGGAAAATCCCGCTTAACTCTTCGCGCAACAATGCTGCTACTTGTTTCTGTCGTTTTCCTTCTTGCATATTCATTAACAATATTCCATGTAAATTTACGGCTTAGTTCAACACATGAAGCGATTTTCTACGATTTTTAGGTATTTAAAGGATAAGAAAGGAAATATATTTTTATACTTTGTTCTCAATTTACTTTCCATTGCTTTCTCACTTGTTACCCTGGCCATGCTGGTTCCTTTTTTACAACTTCTTTTTGGAAAGGAAAAGCCACCCAAAGCAGCGCCAGCAGCCGTTTTATCCCCTACTGATATTACAGCCTCATTTAAATATTTATTGAATGCATTGATTAAAGAGCACGATAAATTATTTGCACTCGCTGCCATTTGTGTGTTTATCATTGCTACCACGCTGTTGAAAAATTTATTCCTATACCTTTCCTACAGGGTCATGGCTCCCATGCGCAATCACGTTATGACAAGATTGCGGGCCGACCTTTATTCGAAAATATTGGAATTGCCGATTGGCTTTTTTACCGAACAGCGCAAAGGAGACATCATCAGCAGGATGAGCAATGACGCCAATGAAATTGAATGGAGTGTCATGAGCACGCTGGAAGGGCTGATCAAGGAACCCATGACAATAATTATTATTCTCGGCACCCTGGTTTTTTTAAGTCCCGGACTATCCTTATTCCTTCTGGTATTGCTGCCCCTTACCGGTTTTATTATTGGCAGGGTGAGCCGATCATTAAAAAAACAGTCGACCATTGCCCAGGAACAACTCGGAACGCTGATGTCCATCCTGGATGAAACTTTGGGGGGTCTAAGAGTCATAAAAGCTTTTAATGCAGAAAAAATAATAGGACATAAATTTTTAGGCACCAATGAATACCTTGGACATATTCGCAATAAAATGATGTTTCGCAGGGATATGGCCTCCCCCATGTCTGAATTCCTTGGGGTGGTCGTGCTAAGTTGTATTTTATGGTTTGGCGGAAAATTGGTCCTCGCAAACAGGGGAGGTTTGCAACCGGAAGTCTTCATAATGTACATCGCCATTTTTTCTCAAATTATCAATCCGGCCAAAGCCTTGTCCACGGCTTTTTACAACGCACAACGGGGCAGTTCGGCAATAAAACGGATTGAAGAGATTTTACATGCCCAGATTACCGTCAAGGAACCCGAAGATCCGAAAACCCTGAACTCATTCAATGAGAGTATCGAATTTAAGAATATCTCTTTTGGCTATGAGGAAGCCCTGATTCTGGACNNTGAAAATAGAAAAGGGTAAAACAATAGCACTGGTAGGTTCCTCCGGCGCCGGCAAATCTTCTCTGGCTGACCTGGTTCCCCGGTTCCATGATGTAAGCGGAGGGGAATTACTTATTGATAGCATAAATATTAAAGATTATTCACTTCATTCCCTGCGGAGTCAGATGAGCATTGTCACCCAGGAGCCGATCTTATTCAATGACACGATTGCCAACAACATCGCTCTGGGCATTGACTATAAGGATATGGCTGATATTGAACAGGCTGCCAAAATTGCCAACGCACACGATTTCATTATGCAAAAGGAAGAAGGTTATCAGACAAATATCGGCGACAGGGGTGGTAAACTCAGTGGCGGGGAACGGCAGCGGCTAACGATAGCAAGGGCCCTGCTTAAAAATCCACCCATTTTAATTCTGGATGAAGCCACCTCCTCGCTGGATACGGAAAGTGAACGCCNNATTATTGCCCACCGCCTTAGCACGATCCGCCACGCAGACGAAATTATCGTATTGCAAAAAGGAAAAATTGTAGAACGGGGGACGCACGATGAACTGATGCTGCAGCAGGGGTTTTACAGGCGCCTCGTAGATATGCAGGAATTAAAGTAAGGAACCGGAAATTTTAAAAAGCATCCGTATATTCATTTTTTAAAATGGACAGTAATATGAAAAAAATTCCCTTGCTATTGAATCTTGGCTGCTTTTTTCTGCTTACGGCAGGCATTTCCTATTCGCAGCAAAAAGAACTCAGTTACGAACAGATATTTAAAGGCGCAAGTTCCAATATCCTTAATCCTCTGCCGGTTGTCCGCGGATGGGCGGATGATGACCATTATCTGATCCTGCAGAAAGATGAATCGGATAGCGGTAAAATGAAACTAATGTCTGTGGATGTTAGATCCGGGAAAGCCGTTGTTTTTGTAAAACCTGATACTNNCATCCGGTTGTTTCCCCAGATGGAAAATGGGTTGCCTTTACAAGGGACAATAACCTCTTCGCCAAAGAACTCGGTTCGGGGGTTGAAATCCAGTTTACCAAAGACGGTTCAGATAACATATACAATGGTTATTCCTCCTGGCTCTACAATGAAGAAATACTGGGTAGGGCTTCCCGTTATAAAGCATTCTGGTGGAGCCCGGATAGCAAACGGATCGCTTACATGCACACGGATGAAACGGAAGTGCCGGTTTTTCCCATCTATGGCGCTGAAGGCCAGCATGGTTATCTTGAANNGGATAATCCGGTCACGGTATGGAGTGATTTTGATGAAAGGGGGGACCAGTATTTCGGGGAGCCCTTCTGGACGCCGGATGGGATTTCTTTGTGGGTTCAGTGGATGCCCCGGAGACAGAACAATTTAAAGATTTATTCCATTGATCCTTCCGACGGCAAAAAGAAAGAAGTGTACGATGAAAAACAAAAGACATGGATCGATCTTGACCTTGAAGACAGGATTAAATTTCTTTCAGGAGGAACAGGTTTCCTTATCAAAAGTGATAAATCCGGTTGGATGCATTTGTATTTGTACAATATGAATGGCCAGTTTGTCAATGCGGTAACACAGGGAGATTTTACGGTTACGGAATTGGTGAAGGTGGATGAAAAATCAAAGCTGGTATATTTCCAGNNACGAATTCAGCAAGATTTGATTTCTACAAAACGGGTTTGAACGGAAAAGGATTGACAAGACTGACCTTTGGCGAATATTCCCATGATGCGGTCAATATTTCACCAAAGGGCAATTATTTTATCACCACGTATTCCAATCTTTCAATGCCCCCGAAAATGGCACTTGTGGACAGCAGGGGTCAGCTGATCCGGGAATTGGGGGATAGCAAAGGAACCGATTTTGATAAGTACAATTTATCCAGGACTGAATTGGTTCGGGTTAAATCCACTGATGGTTTATTCAATTTGCCAATGACGATTACCTATCCTTTGAACTTCGATCCTGCCAGGAAATATCCCGTATTGATTAATATTTATGGCGGACCCAATGCGGGTACTGTTTATGATCGCTGGAACCGCGGATTTACCCGCTCACAATGGTGGGCAAAAGAAGGACTGATCCAGGTGAGCATGGACAACCGCAGCAGCGGGCATTTCGGAAAAACAGGGATGGATTTTATTTATCGCAGGCTGGGAAAATATGAAATAGAGGACTACATAGATTGTGGCCGCTGGCTCAGATCAAAAACTTTCGTCGATACCTCAAAAATATGTATCGCTGGTGGAAGCTTTGGCGGCTATATGACCTGCATGGCGCTAACTTATGGAGCGGACGTATTCACGCACGGAATGGCGAATTCTTCAGTAACCGACTGGAGTCTCTATGATACGCATTATACAGAGCGATACATGGATACCCCGCAGGAAAATCCGGATGGATATAAGATGACTTCACCGCAAACATTTGTAAAGAACTACAAAGGAATGATCCGCATTATTCATGGCAATATGGATGACAATGTGCACATGCAAAACAGCATCCAGTTTATCAATAAGCTCGAGGATCTGGATAGGGATTTTGAATTCATGGTCTATCCGGGTGAAAGACACGGATGGGGGGGCCTGAAAGCCGTCCATTCAGGTGATGAAAGTTATAAATTCATTTATAACTATTTGCTTAATAAGCAGATGCCTTCTATTTTTTGGAAAAATTGAATCAATATTTTCTAATAAGAACTACACCGGCTATCAGCAGAAGGGCTCCGGCTATTCTGCCGGGGGAAATTTCCCTGACAGCAGAACCCAGCAAGCCAAAATGGTCCAGAATAATTGCTGCCGCCATCTGGCCGGCAATTACCAGGCTAAATGCCAAAGCCATTCCAAGGCGGGGGACAAGGACCACAATGCCCGCGACAAAAAAAACGCCCAGCAACCCACCTATCCATATCCACCACGGTGGGCGGCTGACATTAACTCCCTGGAAATTAAACTGATTGGTAATAAACAAATAAATCAACAAAGCGACTGTTCCGACAGCAAATGATATAAATGCTGCCATGACTGGACTGTCCAAAACTTTGGCCAGGCGGGCGTTTACATTTGCCTGGATAGGCAGAATGGCGCCCAGAATCATGGCCAGGATCATGAAAATAAGGCGTGATTGCATAATTACTTATTCATCGTCTGCTTGGCTTCGATGCTAAGGGTTGCATGGGGGACCGCTCTGAGTCTTGCCTTATCAATCAGCTTGCCGGTTACCCGGCATATACCATAGGTTTTATTTTCACTGCGCATCAAAGCTTTTTCCAGGTGATCAATAAAGGTGATTTGGCGACTTGCCATCTGGCTTAGCTGTTCCCTTTCCATGCTCATGCTGCCGTCTTCCATGGTCATATACCTGTTATCCGTATCATCTCCGCCCATTTCATCTTTCCGGGTTATTAAACCCTGCAGGTAAGTCAACTCTTTCTTGGCCGCATCAAGCTTTTTCATGATCAATTCCCTGAATTCTGTCAGTTCGCTGTCGCTGTATCTCATAGTGGGTCCGGTTGAATTTTGTTGTAGGGTATCCAAAACAGATTTTGTAAATTCAGGTTCGTACTTGCGAACCGTTTTTGTTTTTATTTCAGGAATCACCACTTTCACCGGTTTTGCAGGAAGAGCGGCTTTTTTAGGTTCATGCTTCATCACTGTCGGTGGGGGCGTTACGGGTCTGTTTTCAGGTTTTTTTTCAGGCAATTTCACCAGAGGCTTCTTAACCTCAGTCTTGTGA
>PLCH01000211.1 GCA_003135585.1 Chitinophagaceae bacterium | reverse complement strand
CAAAAATGTATCGTAGAAAATGGTCTTTGAATTTTAGAACATATTTTAATAACAATTAAATTTTCGATATTTATGAAGATTTATAAGTTGGGTTTAATGGTGATAGGTATCGCCGTTACAGGATTATTTGCATTTAAAGCGATTTCAATAAATGGCTCTGTCAAAGGAACAGTAAGCCCTGCCAACGAGGCAAACATGGCTTGGATAGTTTCTTCCACTGATACACTCAAAGTTCCTGTGGAAAAAGGAACATTTGAGATTCGTGACGTCAAACCCGGTATTTATAAAGTTATCATTGAAGCGAAGCCCCCATATAAAAATGCGGCGACGGATGCGATAACTGTCAACGACGGCCAGGTAATCGACGTGGGCGAAATAAAACTGGCACAATAGCATATAGACAGAGTCCTTTGGAAATTGCAGGAATGTATCGTGAAGGAAGACGTCTCAAAAAACTTTGAGACGTCTTCAATTTTTTATACATGAATTTTTTTTCCAGGATCCTAAATAGAATGCAGGTGTAGGGACTTGGAGTCAGCTCCTTTAAAATAATAAATAAAAAAAATAAATGCAGTAGAATTCAAAACGTTACATATCCAACCTTTGAAGACCCGGTTTANNGTTTTCGTGTTGGCACCATTTCTGAACCAATAACCCCAATCCATATTTATTTTTTAACCATCAAAAATTAAATATCATGAAAATGCAAAATTCAGTATTACAGAATACACACAGCAGGCTACGCCGTTTTTTTATTGAGAGCCTGAAGGATATTTATTATGCAGAGCAGCAACTGGTCAAGGCACTTAACACCCTATGGGAAAAGGCCACGTCCGATGCTTTGAAAGATGCTTTTGAAGATCATAGACAGGTGACCATGACTCATGTTTCACGGCTGGAAGAAATTTTCGGACTATTGGAAGTCGAACCGAAAATCAGGAAATGCGAAGCAATTAAAGGCATCATAAGCGAGGCAAACTCGATAATCGATGATACGGAAAATGATACCCTTACCAGAGATGCTGCACTTATCTTTGCTGCGCAGAAAGCGGAACATTACGAGATCGCTACCTATGGGACACTCGTCCAGTACGCAAGAGTACTTGGATTGAACGATGTCGCCTGGTTATTGGAACAAACTCTTCAGGAAGAAAAAGAAGCTGATTCAGCGCTTACCGAAATTGCTGAAGGGTTTGTAAACATCCGCGCCTTGCAGGAGGAGGAAAAATAGGATTATTTTTAATGCGTAATATATGCAGGGGCCCCATTCGGGGCCTTCCTGTTTTTATAAATTCTTATCAAAGGAAGGGATACTGCATCTTACCCTGAGCCCTCTAAATCTTTAGCAGTTAGCAAAAAATTGGCTCGAGCTCAAATATTTTTTGAATTTAAATGGCACACATCGTAATATAGATTTTACTGATTCGGATCTGTATTTACTGGAGCCTGGTTAAAAGGTTCCTTTTTTTCTTCTTTAGAGGCAATTCCGAAATTATATCTGAATGTCAGAGCAATTCTCCTGCTGTCTTGCACCCTCGTTCCATTCACCAACACCTCTCCCTGTTGCAAATGAAATACCGACTTGTTGGTCCTCAAAATATCATTACCGGATAAGATAATGCTGAGTTTCTTATCCATGAATGATTTTGTGATATTAAAGTTCACCTGTCCAAGAGTTTGTAATTCGTAAAATGACCTTAGGCCGTTGACATACATCCAGGCGCTTAAATTAAATTTTAGAGTCGGTGTTGCCTTCAGGTCATGGCCCGTAAAAAAAGTCCAACTACTGCGACTGAATTTCAATGGAAAACCTTGGTATCCGCCCTTGTATTGAACATGGTTAAATTGCACACCTGCATACATAAAATATTTATGACCTGATGGTAAACCTCCAAACAGCCTTGCATAAATTTCTTTATATGTTCCCAGGTTATCGAAAGTCCGATAGGCAATTTTACTGCTATCATTCTGGTAGGTAACGGGGCTGAAAACATCCCTGGTGTCATTTGCTCCCACNNTAATTAGTCGTAAACTGTGGCTTCAGTTTCGGGTTGCCGACATTGAAGGTGAAGGGATCAATAAATGTGGGAGAAGGGTTTAATGCACTAAAACCAGGCCGGGTGATACTGCGGCGATAGACGGCATTGCCCGTAAGCGGATACCCGAATATCTTAAATAAGGGGCGTTTTGCATAGAAATAAGGAAATAAATCATTTCTTTTAATACGAATGGAAGTATCAGTTGGTATATACTGATTGCCGGCAATATCTGTATTTTCAAAACGAAGGCCCGCTTTGAAATTTATATTCTGATAGGTCCTGGACAATTGCAGATAGGCTGAATTGATATTTTCCCTGTACTTAAACGTATTGGTTTGATAGGAGTCAACCTCCTTGGGCTGGTTGCCTGTTTGTATATAATACAAGGCCAGGTTGTTATNNGGACAAATCGGATTTGAAATCCAACATATTGGAAGGGTTTTGGAGAGTTCCGTTTCCATACCTTGGAGGAGCCATGGGTAAAATATAACTGTCAGTATAGGATAGTGTGTTTTTGTTATTGGTGTATGTATAATCTATTTCATTGGACCATCCGCTGCCCACTGTGTCTATTTTATACTTTGAGGAAAGCTCATTGCTGATAAAAAACGACCCTCCCATATTGGAGATAGCTGTCTGGCTCAGGTAGAATTCATTTTGTGATCCCGTCTCGGTAAAATCGTTAAAGCTGAAGGCCTTGCTGCAATTATGATTGCTAATAAGGCGCATATCATAGGCCAAATCAAATTTTTTACTGAATTCAAGGTCAATTCCCGCGCCTAAATAGCTGGTTATAGTGGAGTAGCGGGTGGCTGATTTTTGCGTGAGCAAGGTATCGCCGTTGATCAGGCGACCGGACCGGATATCGTCAAAATAATTGCGGCGGGTATATTGAAAGGACAGGTAGGAATTTATCTTTCCAACGCTATGGTTGACACTGAATCCTGCAGACGCAGTCCCGTACACCCCCTGGTCGTACCGCATATTCACACTTCCGGTGGTGCCAATCTTTATCCCCTTTTTTAATATGACGTTAACGATGCCTCCGCTACTCGCCGCGTCGTATTTGGCCGAGGGTGTTCGTATGATTTCTATTTTACTTACACTGCCTGCAGGCAGGCTCTTCAGTAAGGAAGTAATATCATCGGTACTCATTCTCATTTGCCTGCCGTTAATATAGATGGTAGCCGGCGTAGTACTGGTGAGATATACATTGCCGTCCTGGTCCAAAACAACACCCGGCGCCTTTTCCAATACTTCGTAAGCGCTGGTGCTGCTTCCTGAAAGCGGTTCTGCATCTACAATGGTCTTGTCATCCTCCTGTTTTATCAAAGGTTTTTTCGAAACGATTGTTACTGCATTCAACGTCTTGTTTTTGGTCCTAAGTTCTATCGTCAGGGAGAGGGATTTATTGACCACAATAATCATTCTTTCCACCATTTCGAAACCCACAGCGGATACTTTTGCAAGGTATTTTGAATAGGGCTTCACTAAAATTATATTCTTACCGGTCTTGCTGACCTGAGATTGCAATAACAGGGTATCCGGCAAGGAGTAGAGTTGAATGGTGGCACCTATAAGTGAATCGCTTGCTGAAGCCTTTATGGAAATTTGTATGGGGACATTCTGGGCATCAACTATAGTGGATAAAAGAAAACATAAAAAAGCAGTCGATAATTTTAGTCTCATGAAATAAATTGCTGAATTCAATATCATTAGTTTTATCGGCCACTGAATTCAAATCCCTCAAAATTACGAAATTGGAGTTCATGACTCCTTTATGCGGAGGGCGAGAATAATAGGACACTTACACCTGCGGCATACCAGAGATTTCATATAATAGCCGGCATATACAGGTATCTAATTGGCAATCTTCTGTTTTGACACTGTTGTATGTGCACTGAAAAAGCCCAATGCCCCATTGCTGAAATTGGTATCTGGGTTGGCAGGCGTGACGGATTGAGCGCCATTAGAGATTCGAAGCATTTCATCCAGATAATGGTTCACATTTGCATCGATACTGTACATATTGAGTGTCACCATATCGCCTATATTTATGTGCGTGCTGTCATCATAAAGAACCTGATGAATATATTTACCATCAGAGAGCCGATCATCCATGATATATATCTTATTAAGCGGGATTCCGTTGATTAATTCAGCGAACTGGTAATAATTGGCGATTCCTGGCGGGTCCTGAAAATAGGGAACTACGCTGATAGTTGTTTTTCCGCTAAAACTTCCATTTTGCTGAAATGCTATAGAATCCAGGGGCACGGGTTGAGGCATTACCGAAGTAGCCGCATAGGATTTTCCTGAACTCATAACACTCACCTTGTAGCTATTGCCTGGTCTGCCCTGCCAGAAAGAATGCGTCTTGTACACACCGGGGGTCGCTTCGGTAAGGGAATCATTCATCCCTTTATTATCAGAGATTGTCACCGAGGCGCCAGAGACGGGAGGAAAATTATTCGTAGCGCTGAAATTAACCGTCTTTGTAATATAGACCAGGTAGGGCCCGGGCAGGTCCGTAACTTCTCCCTGAATGACTACCTGTGGACCCGCATCATTCAAATTTACCTGGATCACTTTTTTGCAGCAACAACAGGACAAAACAAAAAGCAACATAAAATATCTTATCTGGGTCTTCATACAATTAAAATTTAAAATTGTAGGTAACGGAAGGAACGATCTTGAATAAGGAATACTGAACTGCCTGGGTCTTTGTCGCGTCATTAGGATCTTGTTGAAACTGGATGAAGTAGGGGTTGGCCCTGTCATAGGCATTATAGACAGAAAATGTCCAGCTACGTTCGGATTTAGCCGTTTTCCTGGTCGTCAGGGTGGCGCCAAGGTCAAGACGATGATAAGCTGGCATTCGATAAGCATTTCTTTGGGTGTAATAAAATACAATCTGCCCGCTCACGTCATACTTTCCGTTTGGAAAAGTCACTGCGTTACCGGTAGAATATACCCAGGTTGCCGAAAGCGTCCACTTTTTACTGGCCTGGTAGATGCCAACGATGGAGACGTCATGTGTGATGTCCTGCCTGGCAGGGTACCAGTTCCCATTGTTAATTCCATCAAATTGCAATTCCGTTTTTGATAGTGTATACCCCACCCAACCAGTCAACTTGCCGTATTTCTTTTTAAAAAACAGTTCCCAGCCATAGGCCCTCCCTTTCCCAAACAGGAGCTGTGATTCCACGTTTTCATTCGCCCTGAGCTCAGCCCCGTTCTTATAATCAATCTGGTTTTGCATGGATTTATAATAGAGTTCCGAGGAAAATTCGAACTTATTCTCATTAAAATTTCTGTAATAACCGATCGATTCCTGGTCGGCAATTTCAGGTTGAACATTATTGCTGGAAGCTATCCACAGATCGGTGGGGTTGCTGGAATTGGAATTCGAAAGAAGATGCAAATTCTGAACATTTCTTGTATAAGAAATCTTGACAGAACTTGCTTGGTTTAACAGGTAGCTGGCAGAAAAGCGTGGTTCCGGATTAAAATAGGTTTTTACGATCCTGCCGGAGGAGTAGGTCGAGGTACGGATGATATTGCCGTTCTGATCATAGGTATAAAAACTGCCCGGTCCGAATATGGAAAAATCCGTCAGGCGCAAGCCGTAAACGATATGCAGATTCGTTAAAGGGGTCCACTCATGTGAAATATAGACGGCACTTTCTAAGGAATATTTTTTCTGCAAGGAAAAAGAATTAAAACTGGACCCGGCTGAAGCGTCGGCAATGCCGGGGGAAATAGTATGATGAATGATATTGAATCCAATATTGATCTTGTTTTCCGGATTGGCATAGTACTGCAGGTCTTCTTTGAGGGCAAAATCTTCGATTTTTGACGTGATATTGATATTGTTATTGGTTGAGTTTAAATTGATCAGGTAATTGTAATTGCTGTAAATAAAAGAAGTGTTGGAGAAAAGCCTGCTATTGAAAACATGGTTCCAGCGCGCCGTGCCCGTGGAATTGCCCCACTGTATGCCGAAAAGATTGGAAAACCCGAGCACATCCCTTCCAAAATAGCCGGAAAGATAGATCCTGTTGTTTTTGTTGATCCTGTAATTGGCTTTTGCATTCAGGTCATAAAAATAAAGTTTGTTCCTATTGACATTAGTGTCTTTGGAAAGCTTTAGAAAAAGATCCGCATAGGTTCGCCTAGCACTGACTATGAAAGAACCTTCATCTTTCACAATGGGCCCTTCTATATTCACCCTTGAAGCGATCAAACCGATACCGCCGCTCACCCCATATTGCTTATTATTGCCGTCATTCATCTTTACATCCAGTACCGAAGACAAGCGCCCGCCGTATTCAGCGGGCATACCCTCCTTATACACGGTGACGTCTTTGATCGCATCGGAATTAAAAGTGGAAAAAAATCCCAGTAAATGGGAAGCATTATACACCGTAGCTTCATCCAGCAGGATGAGGTTCTGGTCGGATGCCCCTCCACGGACATAAAATCCACTATTGCCATCCCCTGTCGACTTGATACCCGGAAGAAGTTGAATGGTCTTTAGGATATCTTTTTCTCCAAACAGCACGGGAATATTCTTGATCTCATTCATCGAAAGCTTTTGCACGCCCATAATCGGCTTGGTAACATTATCATCTTTTTTCCTGGCGTTTACTTCCACCTCCCGCAATGCAGTTGCACTGTTGCCTAACTCAACGGGTACGAGGAGATTCCTGTTGAGAACAATTTTCAGCGTGTCGGCCTGATAGCCGGTAAAACTAATGATCATGGTATAGTTACCGGCTTGGGCGCTTATGGAATAAAATCCATAAGCATTCGAACTGGCCGCCGACCGTGGCTGTTCTAGCAAAAGCACTGTAGCACCTATCAGGGACTCACCTGTTGTTTTATCGCGGACGGTTCCGCTGACTGTATATTTGGTCTGGGAAAATGAATGCAGCGTCGCGGTTAAGAGGATGATAAGACAGAAAGGTTTTGGTAGCCACAAGAGTCGCACGTTTTTATTGCACAATAATACTCCAAGGCGGTGTTAGTATTTTGTTAATTGGATATTTGCCGAGTCATACAACCTTCAGTTTTTCCTCAGCAAAAGATAATTACACTTTCCGTATTGCAGGGAACAGAGTCCGGAAATTTTAGTTTCAACCTGCAGCCCGTTGCACAAAAAGGTATAGAATCAAGCCTACAGAAAGGATGGGTTTGTCGCTTATTCAAGGTAGCCGAT
>PLCH01000160.1 GCA_003135585.1 Chitinophagaceae bacterium | reverse complement strand
TGCTCGACCCTGGAGAGATTGTATTCCCGCTCCTGGTTCAGGAAGATGATCTCGTAAATATTGGTGATAAAACATGCCGCAATAATAATGATCAGGGAGGTATTAATAATGGCTCCCCATGTTGTGTAAGTTTCTCTAGAAAATATCTTCCAAAGATTCAGCATTAGAGCAGATAAAATCCCCGAATAAACTACATTTGCAAAGAATAATGATAATATGATTTTGTAATACTGGTGACGCCGCCATTCATATTTTTTCCTGATAAAATACATAAGCCACACGTTACCCTGCCATACTACCAAGGATATAATCATGAAATATGCGTAGCAAAGTAGGAGTTCGGTAAATGTATAAAGGGTATTGGTTATCAGACCAGCTATATTGGGGATGATTATTCCTAAAAGCGGGATACCGATCAGTTTAACGGTCCTGTCGCGCAAGTTTTCTTCCCTATTCATTGTCAGTTCGGTTTGAGTAATTACGAGTTCAGCATTCAATTTTCCTGTCTCGGAAACTAATCGTAGTAGAAGAGACAGCAAGTAGGGAATTTAGCTTGTCATAAAAAAGTTAATTGTTATAAGCGGGCAATTTACGCCGCTGAAATTTTTTTGATTGCGTAAAAGGTAATTGCTACACATTCTAAAACCAAAACAATATGAGAAAATTTCTTAGCTCATTGGTGGTACTATTTCTTATGTATGTTCCATCAAAAGCACAAAACGTAATTACAGGAAAAGTTACCGATGCCAAAGACGGTTTACCCTTATCGGGGGTGTCTGTCCGGGTAAAGGGGAGCACCAACGGCACTCAAAGTGATAACGACGGTAATTTCCGAATATCTCCAAACGGTAAGCAAAAAATTCTGGTCTTCTCGCATGTAGGCTATGCGCCAGAAGAGATCAATCCTGGAAATAAGCAAAATATTGCGGTTTCTCTATCTACCGAAGAAAGAAAATTGGAGGAAGTGGTCGTGGTTGCATACGGTTCCCAGGACAAAACAAAAATTACCGGAGCGGTTGCAAAAGTGGATGGCAAGGAACTAGAAAACATTCCAATGACTTCAGTTGACCAGATGCTTCAAGGGAAGGTAGCCGGTCTTCAATCAGTTGCATCTTCGGGACAGCCTGGAGCCCTTCAGCAGATCCGCATTAGGGGGATCGGATCCATCAATGCTTCTTCCGAACCGTTGTTTGTAATTGACGGGATACCTATCACCACGGGAGACGTTTCCCGGCTCACGACCACCACCAACACCCTGGCAGGTTTAAATTCAAATGATGTTGAAAGTATAACTGTATTAAAGGATGCTTCTGCTGCCACTCTGTATGGTTCAAGGGCCGCAAACGGCGTTATTCTGATCACAACAAAAAAAGGCAGGGCGGGTAAAACAAGGATCGCAGTTGATGCGGAATATGGATGGAATAGTCTTGCCTATATCAATGACCTCGCAAAGCCTTTAAATGCCAGTCAGTTTACTGCTTTGACCACAGAAGGGTTGGTCAATGCGGGATTTACTCCTGCCCAAGCCACAAATTATTTTAATAATGTATTGCAATGGAACACAGGATATAATACGAATTGGTTGGACCAAGTGACCCGCCAGGGCATTAACCAACAATATAGTATTTCTGCTTCGGGCGGGGATACCAAAACCAGCTTTTATGCCTCTGCAGGTTATTTTAAACAACAAGCTGTGGTAATAGGTTCCGACTTTGTCCGATACAGTGGGAGTCTAAATGTGAAACACAATGTAAGCGATAAAATTTCCCTAGGGTTCAGTGTCAATGTCGCACATTACGATCAGAATACCCCCTTTCAATCAGCGAATTTCCGCAGTCCCGTATTAGCTGCATTTTTCCTTCGGCCCACCCAGCATCCTTTTAATAAAGATGGATCATACGATTACAGCCCCGCTGACTTTGAACAAATCTACAATCCTCTGGCCATCACTCATTACGACAGGCAACTATTTGGCAATACCAAATTGCTCAGTTCTGTGAGCGGTGAATACAAGATCCTCAAAAATCTAAGATTTGCCAGTAAATTGGGCCTTGATTATTTGGATGTTGAAGAGCAACAATATTATAATCCCTTCTTTGGAGACGCTGTTACCCGAGGGGGCGACTTGTATAATTATTACACGCGGATATTTAACTGGGTTTGGACCAATACACTGGATTATCACCAGGATTTTGATAAATCCGGAAATCTGACTGCTGATCTGAAATTGGGTTATGAATCACAAAAATCAAAGGAGTATGACATAAGCGCCTATGGATCGGGTATCCCGGCTGTTACTACCCTTATCCTGCCTCCGACAAGCTCTCCGAAAACTGCAGCTGGAGGCGGCACGGATTATTCTTTCGCATCAGTGTTTTCCAATCTTCAACTAAACTTTAAGAATAAGTATTCCCTTTCAGGAAGTCTTCGGCGGGACGGGTCCTCCCGTTTCGGGTTCAATCAGCAATTCGGGACCTTCTGGTCAGTGGGCGGAGCATGGAATATTGACAAGGAAAACTTTTTGGCAAATACTTCCTTTATATCCGGTCTGAAATTGAGGGCATCCTATGGCGTTAACGGGAATGCAGGTATCGGAAATATTACCTGGCGGGCACTTTCCGGTTTTAGTACCGATAACTACACCTTTTCAACCCATTATAATCAGCAACCCGGGAGCGTGCCCACTCAGGTTGGAAACCCCAACCTGACATGGGAACAAAACAAGCCATTTGATGTGGGGTTTGAATTGGGGCTTTTCAAGAACAGGCTCAATATTGAATTCGATTATTATAACCGTAAAACCGATCGATTGATACAGAATGTTCCTTTGTCCCTCACTTCAGGTTTTGTAAACTACCCGGATAATATCGGGTCTATGGAAAATAAAGGATTTGAGTTCACACTGAATGCTTCCCCTGTCAGCACAAAAAATTTCCGCTGGGATCTTTCTTTCAATATAGCCTTTAACAAGAACAAGGTTACCGCCTTGAACAACGGGCAGGATATTATCAACGGTACCCAGATTATCCGGGTCGGTCAGGACCTGCAGTCTGTATATACATTCATATGGGCGGGTGTTGATCCTCAGACAGGCAGCGGTCTTTGGTATACGGACGCGACAAGAAAAACCACCACCTCGGATGTGACCCAGGTTAAAAACGCAATTGTCGGAAGCAACTCTCCCAAAAGCTTCGGGGGCTTTACTACCACCTTTACCTATAAGGGATTTTCACTCAGTGGTCAATTTAATTTCCAATATGGCAATCTCCTTTTTGACACCTGGGGTTTTCTTAACGAAAGCGATGGTGCTTTTTTCAGCTTAAATCAAAATCAGCGGGAATTAAAAAGGTGGCAGAAGGCGGGAGATAAGACGGATATGCCTCAATATGTGGCGGGAAACCAATCCGGCTCCAATTCTGCTTCGACAAGGTATTTTTATAAAGGCGATTATATCAGGCTTAGAAACCTTAGTCTTTCTTATCAATTCCCTAAAAATATTTTAAAACGTGTCAGAACAGATAATGTGCAGCTATATATCAGGGGCACCAATCTTTGGACAAAAGCGTATGATAAGAATCTGACTTTTGATCCTGAACAACCCATCAACGGGACAAATGACCTGCAGGTATTGTTTCAGAAAACGTTCTCTTTCGGCCTGAATTTAAATTTTTAAAAAATTAATTATTTGAGATATGAAGAATAGCAAAAAAATCCTTGCATGGTTGTTATTATTCTCAACCCTCCTGGGAGCCTGCAGTAAAAAGTTCCTGGACTTGCCGCCCTACAGCTCAGTCCCACTTGACCAGGCCATATTGGATCAAAACTCTATGCAGACCGCGGCTAATGGAATGTATGCCGGTCTGCGTGCTACCGATGCTTTTGGACGTTCCATTCCAATTGATGGGGACCTGATGGCTGATAATATTTATATTTCTGCCTCAAATTCCAACCGTTATATTCCCGAGCTTACCTATACTTATATTCCCATATACTCCAATCAGCAAAACATGTGGGCGCAATTATACGCTGTTATCTTGCGTGCCAACAATATTATCAATGCAAAGATACCAACGAATGCTGCTGTAAACCAACTGGTAGGAGAGGCATTGACAATAAGAGCTCTTTGCTATTTTGAACTAGTAAAATTTTATGCCAAACCTTTCGTGATGGATCCAAGTTCTCCGGGTGTTCCATTGGTATTAAAGTATGATCCGCATCTGACACCCGCCAGAAACACCGTGTTGGAGGTCTACACTCAGATTGAAAATGATCTTGCAAAAGCATTTGGATTAATGACAATCGGTAAAAATACCTCCTTTGTGACAAAATATGTTGCCGAAGGGTTGCTAGCTAGATTATATCTTTTCGAAGGACAATGGAGCAAGGCGCAATCAGCCGCCTTAAACGTGGTCGACAGCAGCGGATACACAATGGTCCCTGGTTCAGCACTGCTGAGCTATTGGGCCAGCCCCTCAGTAAGATCCGACGGTATAGAAACTCTGTTTGAAGTTGAGTTTGATGCTGTAGATAATAACTCTTCCGATGGCCTCGATGCTTTCTATGATCAAAACGGCTATGGAGACGCTCTTTGTACGGATGATTTGATCAGTAGGTATACATTAACGGACGCCCGGCAGGCTCTTATTTTGTCCGGGTCGCGAGGTGGTGCATCTGTTTTGGTGGTCAATAAATATCCCAATCTTATCAACCCAAGCGGGAAAGACAATACAAAAATACTCAGGATCTCGGAAGTTTTGTTGACACTAGCCGAAACATACAATCGGTTAGGCGATGATGTAAACGCCAAGAAATATATAGATACATTGGCCCAAAACAGAGATCCTTCTTTCGCTGGATATAACGATACCGGTGCGGGTATGTTGAACGATATCATTTTGGAGCGCAGGAAGGAACTAGCCTTTGAAGGTCATCGGTATTGGGATCTTGCCAGGCTCAACCTGGACGTGATAAGGAATGACAGCACCGGTAATTATCTGCCCAGCGTGCCTTTAATACTACCAGCATCAAGCACCAAACGGATATTTCCCATTCCACAGGCCGAATTGAATGCGAATAAAAATATGGTTCAAAACNNACCCCGGGTATTGATGAAAGTTTGAAAAAGTTGCGGATAAGGGTTTAGGGCTTTAAATACCGCTTTGACGCTTATATTATCATTGTTTGGTTTGGTTATGGAATATCGGCAGAGAAATGAATTTAACTTTAAGCGATTCCAATTATGGTTAAATAATTCCGGGGAAATAAGATTTTCTAGCGGACAACTTCCCCGGATTATTAAAGTTGTCCATAGAAGTTTTCTCATGTGACTCGCAGGTGGTTTCTACCACCTGCTCTTCTTTACAACAATTGCAAACTCAGCCTCTGCGAATTCCGGAAATAGATTTTCCAGCCTATCAATTGAATTTTTATTGCATCTTCATAAATGTAACCGATTTGGAATGCTGCTAGTACACTTGATATGAACATTAATCCACTGGTTTTTTCCAACAAACCCAGCTATCGCATAACGAGACATGTTCTATTTTGGTCCTCGTGGATTTTGTATTATACCTATTTTGACACACTCGTGTGGGGTAATAAATTTCCTTTTATAAAGATATTTTTAGGCTCTTTACTGGAACAGGTAATCTCCACCCCCCTTGACATGGCATTCTGCTACGCCATTATATATTTTTTGATTCCCCGGTACCTGCAAAAGGGCAGTTATATTACCATGGTCTTATTATGGTTGCTTTTTAGTGTATTATATGTTGCATGCTTCCGTTTCTATACCATTGATATCCTGCCTTCCATCCGTTCTCTGGATGGTCTGCCGGTAAATACTTTTCATTCCTATAGTTTTGCCTGGTCATTTTTTGACTATTTCAGCCAGATTAATATGGAAGGGTGCATCGCTGCCTCGATCAAATTGGGCAAAATGTGGTATATAAAACAGCAGGAACTCAATCTGATTAAAAGTGAAAAACTGAAATCGGAACCGCAAATCCAGGATGAGCAAATGCAACCCTTTTTCCTGATTAATGCGCTGGATAAGATCGGACAGTTATCGTCTGAAAGGCCATCCCTGATTCCAGCCATGATAAAAAAAATAAAAAGTCTTTTGTTGTATGTAATATATGATAATAACCAAGCCAGAGTAAAGCTGGAAACGGAATTGCGATTCCTAGAAGAATATGTTGAGTTGGAAATTGTGGGTAGTGAAAAGATGGTGAAGGTTACTATGAATATAACNNATTTTACCCCTGGTTCAAAACAGTTTCCGGCAATTGTCATTGCTAGATTTGCCAGATAAATTCCTAGATATTGACATTCGCCTTGCAGAAGGCCGTTTATTTATGAAAGTAGCCTGGAGTAAACCCGTCGATAGTTCGACCCTTGTCAATGGCGGAAATACCTCTCTCCAAAATATTGACAACAGGCTTAATCTTCTTTATCCACAAAGCCACGAGTTGAAAATAATTATTAAAACCCATCAATTTATCATTAATTGCAGGATTGATTTGCATGCTGCGATCAATTAGCCAAGAAGAGGGAAAATCGAACCCGGGTATTATTTTTTCAAAGCCTGAGAATTCGCGAGTTTCTCATTAGGTAGGCTAATTGCATTAATATTTCATTAACTTCATTTACAGGAGAAGAAGCGGATTAGGTGATCTTTTTGATGGATCCAAATTATCAATAGGATCCACAAAATATTAAATTTTCATTGGTTTAATTTGCCATTGCTCTTGCCTATATTTGATCTCATTTTTTTTAAAAAGAGAATTTAATGAATAACAAACAAACAGTGGAAGAAGTCCTGCGACTCCTGATGGAATTGGGTACAGAAAAAGTAAAACTCGCCATTACAG
>PLCH01000526.1 GCA_003135585.1 Chitinophagaceae bacterium | reverse complement strand
TAATATATTACTGTTGACCGTGCGGGTATCACTTATATCTGAAATGGTTCTGTTGCCCTGGTTGACCAGCGAACTGTCCGTGGCCAGTGCTTCAGAATAGTAAAGCCCATGCGTCATTTTATGATCCGTTCCCCCGTCTGCGGTAATTTTTACCGAAGAAGTGGAATCAAATTTAATTTCGTANNTTTGTTTTTGATTATTGTAGTAGGAGGTATCAGGCAAAATATACTGGGAATTGGTAACAGAGTTGCCGGTAACATGCAGCTGCAGAATTTTATAATTACCATTGATGGATTCCTTATCATCATTCCATTTATTGTTATAATGAATCCCCCCGGTTTGCACAGAAGGAAATCCCTGACCGTTATATTGGCCATTCCAGTTATCCAGTTCATCGCTCTGGCCTGTCCAAGAAAAATACCCCATCGTTTCATCGTAATCGACGCTATTGGCAAAACTTTCCCCATAATTATTATTCTCCTGCCAGTTTAATCCTGTCTTGCCAGTATTGGAAATAATGCCATAGAGGCCGATCTTTTCTTTCTTTTTAAACATATTGAGCATGGCCTGATTGTCATAATATCCATTTGTTCCTATTCCGGCATTGATTTTTCCGAAGTATCCATTTTTTTTATCATCCTTAAGCTTGAGGTTTATGGTCTTTGTTTTTTGGCCATCATCGATTCCTGTAAAGACCGCCTGGTCACTTTTTTTATCATAAACCTGTACCTTGTCGACNNGGGTCGGATCATCCCCAAAAAATTCCTCTCCGTCCACCAAAACTTTTTGAACGGATTCTCCCTGCGCTGTAATTTTGCCGTTTTTATCTATTTGTATACCTGGTAATTTCTTTAGCAGGTCTTCAACAGTTGCATCCTTTCTCACAAAAAAGCTATCCGCCCTGAATTCAAGTGTATCCCCTTTAATATGGATCGCAGCTCTATCTCCATTAACAAGGACTTCCTGTAACAACTGACTTTTTTGAATCATGCGAATACTATGCAAATCAACCGCAGTTGAATCTTTTAAATCAATTTCATCGGTGTAATCAGCATAGGATGGATAAGAAATGAGGAGTAGGAAGCGGCCTGCCGGAAGATTTTTCAATACAAAACTGCCGGCTTTATCGGTACGGACATACCTTACCATTATTGAATCAGATTTTCCAAGCAATAAAACAACAGCGTTGGAAAGTTCCTTTTTTTCAAGCGTATCAGCTATGTTTCCTTTGATAAGGGCTGTCTGGCCATGGGAAAACTGAAAAGCAGCAGAACAAATTAGAAGAGAAACAATTAGTTTTTGCATCTGGTCTTTGGTTCGGAAGGGTTAATTTATAGATGCCAAATGACGTAACTTTCAAATATCATTTAAAAACGGTGAATATGCGATTACGAAATCTTAATTTTACGTTAAAGGGAATTTTCTTCCACCATGGTTAATTTAATCGTGATTTTATATGAGCGAAAAAAAGAAGAAATCCACAAAGCATTTGGAAAAAAAAGCGGCGGGCACAATGACGACATACGTTATGCNNAAACTGAAAAAGTCAAAATGGAAACAACAACGCTAAAAAGATATGAAGACATCCATTTTGTCGATTCCACCCGGCCGGTGTGGAATTATTCTTTGTTCTCTGAGGAGGATATCCAAAATTTTCAGCAGGGTACCCATTATAGTTTGTATAATCTTTTTGGATCCCATGAGATAGAGGTATTAGGGAAAAAAGGATATTATTTTGCCGTATGGGCACCCAACGCTACCTATATTTCGGTGATCGGCAATTTTAACGACTGGAATAACAGCACCCATCCCTTGTACGTCCGGCTGGAAAAATCGGGCATATGGGAAGGCTTTATTCCCGGCCTGCCCAAGGGGGAAGCCTATAAATACCATATTCACGGCTTTGAAGGGGCAAAAATAGATAAAGGTGACCCATATGCGAATTTTTGGGAACTGAAGCCTGATACCGCGTCGATTACCTGGGAGCTGGGTTACCAGTGGAACGATGGAGCATGGATGAAAGATAGAAAAAAACAAAATAGCCTGGACGCTCCCTGGTCGGTGTATGAGGTACATTTAGCCAGTTGGATGAGACCCGATAAAAATGATGAAGACAGGTATAATTCTTATGACCAGTTAGGGGAATTGCTGGTGCCTTATGTAAAAGAAATGGGATTTACCCATATTGAATTAATGCCTGTTATGGAACATCCCTTTGACGGAAGCTGGGGATACCAGGGTGCCGGATATTATGCTCCTACTTCCCNNCTTTTCACCAGGAGGGCATCGGCGTCCTTCTGGACTGGGTTCCTTCCCATTTCCCCTATGATGCGCATGGCCTGTTTATGTTTGACGGGGCTAACACCTATGAATATGCTGACATGCGCAAAGGATTTCATCCTGACTGGAACAGTTATATCTTCAATTACAGAAGGGGAGAGGTGAAATCTTTTCTGATCAGCAACGCCAGGTTCTGGCTGGATAAATTTCATGCCGATGGTATCCGGGTTGATGCGGTAAGTTCGATGTTAAAATTAAATTATTCCCGCAAACAGGGGGAGTGGGAGCCCAACGAGCACGGTGGCGACGGAAATCTTGAGGCGATTGCGTTTATCAAGGACCTGAATGAAACCATCTTCCGTGATTTTCCGGACGTCCAGACCATTGCTGAAGAGGCTACGGATTGGCCAGGGATCAGCAAACCTACCTATGCAGGTGGATTGGGATTTGGCATGAAATGGATGATGGGCTGGATGCATGACACGCTTGATTATTTCAAACTCGATCCGATAAACCGCCGCTATTACCAGGATAAGTTTTCCTTCAGCATGCATTATTACTACGATGAAAATTTCATGCTTCCCCTAAGCCATGATGAAATTGTACCCGGAAAATCTCCTATGCTCTATAAAATGCCCGGGGATGACTGGCAGAAATTTGCCAACCTGCGTTTAATGTATTCCTATATGTTTACCCATCCCGGCGGTAAACTTTTATTCATGGGAAATGAAATTGGAGCTACCAAGGAATGGGACTATAAAAGTGAATTGCAATGGGACTTATTGCAATATGATTCCCACCGCCTCTTAAAAGATTGCGTAAGGGACCTCAATCACCTGCTGGTGAGTGAACCGGCGATGTATGAAAATCAATTCAATATTTATGGTTTTGAATGGGTTGATTTAAACCACCGGGATGAATGTGTCATTTCCTACAAAAGAATGGGAAAAAAATCCAAGGACGACTTGCTGGTTATTCTGAATATGACTCCCGTGGTGAGAAGGGATTGGAAAGTGTACACTAAAGGTAAACCTGTATGGAAAGAACTCTTTAACAGTGATGCCAAAAAATACTGGGGGTCCGGCGATGTGTATAATCCATCCCTGGAAACACATTTGGTAGACAAAAAAGAAAAGATATATGAAATA
>PLCH01000027.1 GCA_003135585.1 Chitinophagaceae bacterium | reverse complement strand
TCAGGAACTTCGAATGGATATAAGCAACGAAACCAGCTATGCCCATGGTTTTCATATTAGTCTCTTTCACCCATTCATAGAGGGGATCCTTGATATATGAACCGAAAGCCTCATATACGTTGTTTTTGGCATTCAAGGCAAAAAATGCTGCCTTACTTCTTTTGTTTGGCACATCTTTTTTCTCTAGCATCATGAAAGTGATCGGGCCNNGTCAAACCATCCCTGGGGCTGAATATGGGAGTCACACCTTTGGGAATATCGCCTATAATATCCTGCTGGATCTTCATAACGGCCTCGATATATGCTGCTTTTTCCTCTTTCTTGTCTGCAGCACTATCCGAATCCTTCGCCCCTGGATCTGTCTTCAGTAAATCCCAATATTGTTTGTAGAGGGCAGCCAGTTTAGAGTCACGCACCCAATGACCCACGTTGGTCTGACCGTATATCCCGCTTTCTGTGATATTGCAGGAGCCGGTCCATACTTCCGACGGTTTTTTTTGGCTGCCCTTGAGGTATACAATGAATTTATTGTGCTGTATCAAACTTTTATTGGCTTCTCGTTGAATAATATTGGCTTCCGGAATCTTAGCCTCCTTCACCGCATCCATATTCTTTTTCCGAGGACCCTTGGGTATATCCTTGGCGTCAATGATTAGAGTTACATGGACGCCCCTATTAATAGCCTGCTTAAAGGCATCCAGCACTTCGGGATACTGAAACTCGTAGAAACAACCTTCCAGTGTTTCATCTTTTTTTGCCTGGCCGATGAATCGCAGCAATGCCGGCTTCAGATCCCTGGTCAGCCAGGCGAAGGCATCCTGCTGCTTTTTTCCAACAAGATCATCTGGGCGCGTATTATTGAATTCCCGGGCATAGGCTTGACTACTTGCAACGCCACGGTTGAAAAAGATATCGTGCACCTTGTCACTGAAGGCTTGTTCCGTCTTTACCTTGATCGAAATTGGACTTTGTGGATCCAATTCCCCAGGTTTTCCTTTCACGGGGATAAATGTGTAGGTATACTCTTGATCGGGCTTAAGTGTGAAATCATCCCATACGAAACTCTGTATAGGCTCCTTCTCCGTGCTTACCGGTGTTCCCGCTTTGACTGCTTTGGAATCCGCTTGAAAGACCTTTAAGCCTGAAAGGTAATGTTCGCCATTTTCAGGATAGGTACGTTTGATGGAAAATCCAAGAAGGCCTGCCGTATGAGCCTTAGTAAAATCGATGGCGAATGAGACGGTATTAGTTCCCGCTACGGCATAAATACAATAATTGTCCACAGTTTGTGATTTGAATCGCATTTTGGGCTATTATATCAGTTTACAATCAATAATGTTTTAGTTGATCTAATTCTCATTTCGTTTATACTTGGTTTCATTTCCGCTGAAGCACATGGAAGTCCTTTTGCTTAATATCCATGTAACTTTGATAATCTTATAGAATCNNTGTACAATGCACTTTACCAATCCCCATATATCGCTTTTGGAAATACGATATAACGACCCTCCATTTTTATTTAAGCCGGTATACAGAATTGTTCCGGTCCGCTCCGAAATTCTAATTCATACCGCTTCGGAATTAGGAGGGACATCATAATAGACTTGGAGTATGATTTATATAAAATTCGTTTTAACAGGAGATGAAATAGTAAATTTAACTTAGTTTACAAATTAGATATGGAATCTTTAATTAATTTCGGAGGATTTTTAAATTTACTATTATTTATCACGTGAAAAAACATTTTCGTCAACAATAACAAATAAATCAAAAACTATTAAAGCCAAATTTCTACTTTAATTCATACGTCATAGAAGGAAATATGTATTTATCAATACATGTAAATACTTAGAAGCTGAAGTATGGCAATCACTTGTAAGTACCCCAAAAATGCAGACAGTTTAAAGTTAGAAAAAGGCAAACATCCGAGATGAACCGTCTTGGTAATTTCAAAAAATTATTCCATATACTTTTTTCTGATAAAATTTGCGGGAAGTCACTTGGGCTGGTTCTTTATCCAGTTGTGGGGTAACAGGTCGCTGACTTTATTAATGGGATAGTCATTGATCCTGGTCAGTAAATCCTTGAGCCAGAGTTAAGGATTGATATCATTCATTTTCCAGGTGCCAAGCAGACTACAAATAATTGCAATGCGCTCGGCACCTCTCTGACTTCCTGCCATCTTTCCAATAAAATTTCTGAACAGGAAATTCTTCTATCGTTTGTCCTAACTTAATTTGTTGTCCAGGAAAAACTGCATGACTTGGGAGAGGAGTTTCTGTATTTTTATCGTTAATGCGATAAATTCTAAAACCCATACAGCCTATGGGCTCTTTTTGCATAGCTCCAGGCAATTGTAATAACATCATTGTTTAAAAAGGCAACTGCATTTTGCATAAAATAAGATTTATATTTAAGAAAATTATTTGTTAAGATAAGTCCGAAGTTGCTCCAATCACTTATCTGCTCTTATTGATTTCGCTAAAAATACAAGCAACTATGGTTTTTTATCTCGAAGTTGATATACACTGTCCACAGTTATATCCAATCCAAATGCGAACAGAAACATGGCGATCATTTCATCCATGGTTCCAAGGAAGGTGGGTGCATAAAACCTGTATGCTGCCAAAGCTATCAAAAGGAACAAGAAAATGGACTGGATTGCAGCAAACAAGAACCAACTTCTTCTAGCCTGCTGAGCGCCTATTTCTATCGGTTCCGACCTATAATCAATATCGATAAAATTAGNNTCCTCAAATCCAACATGCTTTGCAGCCAGGGCAACGTGTTCATTGTAGAAATCCCAGTATTTCCCAATTTTGTTTCAGCCGCTGGTTTCGCGTTTTTTACTTCCTTCCAGCTGGAATTTAGGCTTGCAAGAGAAGTCAAATCAATCGGGTCTTGAGGATTCTCGATATAGTTCTGCAGGTCCGAACTCNNCCAAAATCTTTGCGAAACTTGCCCATTAAGGGCGAACCATCATTCTTGAAATCGGCTTCAAAAAGGTTGGCAATTTTTTGCTTTAGAAAAGCCAGTACGCTGGAAACATTCAACTGAACCGAATTTGCAGCATTTACTGAAGTGACCAATAGCTTTACATCATCCGGATTCTGCTTTACATTATCCAAAGACGTTTTTATTTCCTTACTCTTTTCTTTGATTGGATCTTTTAGAGTTTGGGGAGTTACAAATGGAAATAGGCCGTCATCATCTATTTTAGACAAGAGGTACAAAATGGACTTAGTATAGCTGTCAATGAAAGTATTAATTTCTGACNNACCTTGAGTAAATCATTTAAAGCAGAATGATAGAAATCCTCTGCACCGTGCAAGTTTAGTCTTACTGCCGGTGACAAGTTGTTGTAGCCGAATAATAGGGACAGATTGTCAAGCTTATCCTTTGCGGATTTAATCCTTTCTTCAAAAAGTTTTTTCTTATCGTTATACCTATTAGCAGTATCCGTTATTAAGGTGCTTAATTTGCTTATGGATCCTTCCTCTTGGAAAGGAAGAAGTTTTCTTTCGAGTTCTATTTGCAGGTCTCTAGTTATTCCTGCAATTTCATTCGGAAAATCCTTATCTTCAATTACACTTATTTCTCTTTTTATTTTTTCCAAAAGATCAAAGCCCTCGATTTTTTTTTCCTCCAGGTCTTTCTTGTTCTTTACGTAATGTCGTACAAATGCACCGCAAAATACACCCAGAAAAACTAGACCAATTATCCACCATTTACTTCGCTTGTTTATGATCTCAAAGTCCACTATCAATGGACTGATGAGCTCAGGCGCATTAATTTCCATTTTGCCAGTTGTTTTGCCGAGGGGAAGATTAGATATTTCATCTTTATTGGCAGTATATTTTTCGTGGAAAACACTTCCGGCGCTTACAGTATATGAATGGGAAGGAAATGTCACTATATCACTTTTGTTAGCCCCTGAAAATAATGGAGGCGGTAATTGAAGTTGGCTAATTGCACTAAGTTTGCCTGTTTCTTTTATGACAAAAGGATCCTGCTGTTTTAATTGNNTTACTATGTGGACTGTTTGCTGGCTTTCCAATCGGGAAGCGGGACGCACAATCGAGAAACTGAATTCCTGAGTTTCTTTTTGGGGTGCAGAAAAAGCAAAATATAATTCGTAAGTCCCGCTCGATCTGATAATACTGAGGTCTGCGTCAATCTGGATGCCAGGAACAGCATTCTCATTTTGCGGAACCAATGTAAACCCATCAAGATAAGTTTTATCATACTTCTTTTCCAGTCGGACATAAATGGGTCGGTTGTAACTGATCTTAACATCCTTGAAGGCAATGGAAGGATCCAATTTCATTGGAATTCTCACCGTGTCATGTTGATGGGTGGCA
>PLCH01000552.1:1570-4864 GCA_003135585.1 Chitinophagaceae bacterium | reverse complement strand
TCATTAGGTATCATTGTGTATCATTAGTGCCCATCATCTCCCCCTCCAATTCCATTCTTATAGCAAAACAAAAAGTAGTAACCGGATTCGTATGGACAATATGGCTACTAAGGCAAAGAAAAGCAACTAAAGGCAAATGAAATCCGCGTGANNGGTTACTTTCCGATACAGAAAGTGAAGAGTACTGATTTTAGTGGCTTTTAGAAGAATTAGTGGCAGATTAGTGACAAGAAATGACAATTGAATTACTTAAACCGATATCTGTTTTTGTCGGATAATAATTAATTGCCTACTGGGATGGATATTGGCCCCATTTTTCACCATTTCTAAAGAAGACTTTGTCTTTTGTTTATTTGGGTCAAAGACACCTTTTTTTTCCATCCAAAGCAACGATTTCGCCATTTTAAGCGTAAGAATAAAAAATGATAACTTGAGAAGTTTTTTGATAGTTTCCTTTTTTATCCTTTCTCTTAGCCCTAATTCTTTTAAGAAGAATAATGCGCAACCAAATCTTATTTCTTGTATTAATCTATAGAGAAACATCAGGTAGTTACAGAACTATGAAAATCTAGAAATTCGCCTTAGGGAGCATGATTCTTGAGATCAACGAAGTTGAGCTGCCACTGTTTATTCTCCTTATGAAAATATTTAAAAGCTGAGAAGAAACTATCAATAAATTGAAAGTATTGTTAAAGGTGAAAAACGGGTAGTTTTAGTCAGGTAAAACTGTTTTGCTCTGGAGTTCATTACATTTATTTTTAAGGATATGCTCTATTCTAATAGGAATTTCCGTTAATTTTTCAAAACTATTTCTAAAAATAGGCTTTATGAGAAATTCAGTCTTATTTTTTGGGGTTGCTATTATCATTTTATTATCTTGTAATAAAAATAGTAATAATAATTCCTCTGCTAACCCTTACAATGGATCATGGAAAGTACAGGTACTTGAAGAAGGCTGCGGAACGTCCCAACCTCAAAACCTGGTAGTAACTTTAGGGGCTTTCTCAGTGAACACGTTCAGTATTAGTTGTACCCCTATCCTTGCGTATACTTTTGATATTTCTGGCAATATCAATTCAAATGGAATTTTTTCAGGAAGTCTTAATTCCACTGATTATACAACTATCCCTTGTCCTTTTAGCGGCAAGTGTTCCTCACCTGATTCATGCATTGCTTCAGGTAGTGCTTCAGGTTCAGCAATTGTTGTTACGATAACCAGATAAACATCTTGAAAATACAATAATTAATCGTATCAAAAACTAAAGTACAAAAAACGGTGCCCCTGACCCAATGTCTTCATTTTCCTATGCCCGTTTTCGTCATAATATAATATCCGTTAATAAACGAGTTAATTTCTCCGGTAGTTTAAAATTATTTCAAACCCTATTTATCTAAGGGTTAAAAATCCAAAAACCTTGTAATCGCTATTCGGGATAGGGGTCCTAATATCAATCATATAATAACAAGTGAACGATGTGTCTATCTTATGCCCGTCTTCAAAACCATTAGTTAGGTGTAGTTTTGCAATGATATTATGGTCATTATGTCCGATCGAAAAAACGAAACGGTCCCTCTGTTTTTCCTGGGGTCCCGAAGTAAATCGTATGCTATAGCGTTTGTAATGACTTTAATTATTTAATCAGTCCTCTAATATCATATAATTTACCTAATTCAACCTGATCGCATTGGCTTAGACCTTATTCTTCGTCTTTATCGCTTTGTTTTCTTAAATCACTGAAAGAATTAAAGGCAAGTGTTATCAAAAGGCCTATTATACAACCAATAATTACACACCCCATCCGTTCTATTGCGATATGCCAGGTACTGCTTTTCCCTTCCTCATGAATCCTTACGATGACTACTGCGGCGAGGGCAGATCGTAAAGCAGTGTTCAGCTTTAAGAATGTGCCTATTATAATGGTTAACATCACGGCAAAGCTGATTAAAAACAAGTTGGGTTGGTGAATCAGAAACAATAGTAAACCAATTGATGATCCCAGGATATTTGCTTTCATCCTGTCAATCGCCAGCTGATTTGAACCCTTACCATCGGGTGCTATAACCAATACTGTTGAAATCATGCTCCAGTAAAATTGGTGCTGGGGAAAGCATTTGTACAAGCTATAACTGATACACAAGCCAATAATGCATTGTAAAATGCAAATAAAAAGCCGTGGGTTACAGTATTGCATAATCATCTTAACAACCGCAAGAACCTCTATTTATTTATTAATCCAAAAAATTTGTTTTAAGCGTATCCCACACTTCGGCGCCATCGCCAAGCAGGGTTTGTCTTATCATATAAATTCCAAATCCTTTTGCCTCCTTAATGTTTATTTTAGGCGGCATCGCCAGCTCAGTTGGGTTGGTTAAAACATCAATTAAAACCGGGCCATCATGGGCCAGCGCTTTTTCTATCGCTGCGGGTACATCTTCCGAATTTTCTACACGAATACCCATAATACCAATGGCTTCAGCCATTTTTGCGAAATTGGGATTCTTTAGATCGGTGCCAAACGGAGGCATACCAATAACCTTCATTTCCATAGCTACAAAACCAAGGGAACCATTGTTATACACGACAAGTTTTACAGGCAAATTATATTGATAAATGGTGAGGATATCACCCATCATCATTGCAAAACCACCATCGCCGGATAATGAAATAACCTGCCTTTTAGGGAATGCTAATTGTGCCCCGATGGCCTGCGGCATAGCGCTTGCCATGGAGCCATGATTGAAAGAGCCGATCAATCTTCTGCCCGCTTTCATGTCCAGATACCTTGCAGCCCAGACCGTCGGTGTACCTACGTCTGTCGTAAATATGGCATCGGCCTTGGCCATATCACTGAGAGCTTTTGTAAGATATTCGGGGTGAATCAATCTGCCGGTTTCACCTTTCGCATGGGAATCTAAATTCTTCCTGTTTTCCTTATATCGTTCCTGGCATTGCTGTAAAAAGTTGGTGTCAGTTTTTTGATCTAATAAAGGAAGTAAAACGTTTATAGTTTCCTTCACATCCCCTACAAGTCNNAGATCGAGTTTACACCTTCTCCCCAAACGTTCAGGGCGAATATCTATCTGAACAATTTTTAAGTCCGTAGGATACCACTCCTTGTATGGGAAATCAGTGCCGAGCATCAACAACAGATCGCAGTTTTGAGCTGCATGGTTGCCTGAAGCAATACCAATAAGTCCAGTCATACCAACATCATAAGGATTATCATATTGCACATGTTCTTTTCCTCTGAGTGCATGAATCATTGGCGACGCAATTCTTCCTGCAAGTGATAT
>PLCH01000552.1:0-1546 GCA_003135585.1 Chitinophagaceae bacterium | reverse complement strand
TGCATTGCCACATCACCCGATAAACTGATAACAGCAACGCCATTTAAGCTAATGGCATTTTGAATGGCAATTTGTAACACGCGGGGCATCTGACGTGGGGAGGCTATAGTCTCGCAGTAATAACTGCACTCCCTGAACAATGCTTCCGGACGGGTTTCCTGGAAATAACTGCTGCCTACTTGTTCGCTGGGTATTTGCGCGGCGATAGCTAGCACAGGAGCATTGCTGCGGTGAGCATCATATAATCCATTTATGAGGTGCATATTTCCGGGTCCGCAACTGCCGGCACACACAGCCAGTTTTCCGGTTAGCTGTGCCTCCGCTCCAGCGGCAAATGCGGCAGCTTCCTCGTGGCGGTAATGTATCCAATTAATTTTTGTGGATTTACGTAATTCATCTGTAATTCCGTTGAGTGAATCGCCAACTACACCGTGAATATGCTTTATACAGGCATGCTCCAGTATTTCCACAAGCTTTGCTGCTACTGTTTTCGACACGATAAATCAAATTTGAATGCTTGTATAAAATTAAAAAAAAATCAAATCTCGTTCTATTTATAAGATCAATTTTCTCCATTAAGGATTCGCGCTAATTAGATCATTTTCAACTGATTATCATTTTACTCTTTGAAATTTAGTTGTTTGATATTAGCGAATAGGTCAGATAATGGCACCTTATCAAAAATGCCGATACTGTCTACCTAAATAATTTCATATCGGGAATGCTTTAACAGAAACTTCTTTTTGGCAATAATCGATTATATTATTTTTGTCAGAGGTGTCCAATACCGTTATATGTCTGTTTACATTTTGTATAATTTGCTTGTTAATACTTCCCATGCCCCATTGTCCTGCAGACCTAAGTAAAATGGATTGTGAAAAAAGTGCATCGCGCGGACACTTTTCATGAACTGTTTTTCATTAATTAAAGTTTTTTTTGTAATCAGCCTGATGAACAGACAAACTATCAGTTACTCCCCACGCATCCATTACAGAATAATGTATCTCTTTTTTTCCGCAGTTGAATGACATAGCATGAATGCAAAAGAACAAAAAAGAAAAGAATTATCCGGCTGGACCCTGGTTAACATATAGCGAGTTTGAATTTATAAATAAAACCCAATGCAATCAGCGCTCCGGTTAGTATAACATCATCGCGCGCAGCCCATTTCGGTTATTGATTTTGCCCCATGAACGATTGCCAATACCTCCCGGTATTCATAGCACCTAACTTCATGTNNATCTTCATAGTTAAGCCATGAGAACAAACAGGTTCATTTTTACAAGTATTATTTTAAGTTTTGTTGCGGGATACGCGGACACCTCAACCTTTGTTGGTGCTGATGGGCTTTTCTCTGCTCATGTTACAGGGAACTTCGTGATTTTCGCCTATGATATCGTAACAAATCATATAGCCGGTTCCTGGATAAAATTGATTGCCTTCCCTGTATTTATTCTTGCTGTTTTCATTTCCACATTGATTATTGATCATGTCAATAATGACAAGAAAGCTGTTAACAGATTAATCATCATGGAGGGTTTTCTGT
>PLCH01000242.1 GCA_003135585.1 Chitinophagaceae bacterium | reverse complement strand
ATTTATTCCCTCCTGTCTGATGTTATCCGCTTCAAGGTCCTGGGTGAAAAAAATGGGTTCTTCGTCTCCAGTCTTTTTACCATCGGGGAATTGGTCATAATTTCCTATTATTTTTACACGGTCATAAAAGCACCTGTTTTAAAGAAATGTATTTTGGCCGCCGCCTCTCTCATTTTATTATCGCTGTTGGTTATTTTTATCCGATCAGACAAGAAGAATTTTGATTCCTTTTCGGCCTCGCTGGAATCCATCACTTTTATCATTTTCTGTCTGCTTTACTTTTATGAGCAAATCAACAGGCAGGACCAGTATTTTATATATTCTTCGCCCAATTTCTTTATTGTTCTTGGCATCATGATATATATGTCAGGCACATTGTTTCTCTTCGTGATGGCAAATAATTTTTCTGAAATTGAAAGAAATAGGTATTGGGTGATAAACGATGTTTCCAATATAATCACGAATATCAGTTTTAGCATAGCTTTTATGCAAAATCGCATTTCGCACCAAAATCACTTTACGGAAAAACCCTTTACGGGTTAAAATAAATTTCCTGGAAAAACCTTAGAAAACAAATAACCCTTAATCCCGGAATAATTTACATGGTACTATTACAAGTGCTGAATCCCGATAGCGGTGTGCCCAACGTTCTTTTTTTTGGCACAATAGGGATGTTAGTGCTCACCATCGGGCTGATAGTTTTCATCATTTTTCACCAACGCAAGGTCATTATTTACCAACTGCGGTTGCAGAAAATGGAACAGGACCAGCAAAAGACCTTATNNTCCACGATGATGCGGGTCCTCTATTGGCTACTGCAAGGCTTTACCTCAATGAAAATTTTGTCAATCTAGACAAAACCACACAGTTGCAAAGTATCTACAATGCCAAACAGATCATTGATGATACCATCCAATTGATCCGCAACATTTCCCACAGCCTGATGCCTCCCACCCTGAAAAATTTTGGTCTGGAGTCGGCGGTCAATGACCTTTTTCAGAAGATCAGTGGTTCGGGAAGCATGAATGCCAGCAGTCGTTTCCATGATTACCGGGAAAGGCTGAAAGCAGAAAATGAACTGATAATTTTCCGGGTAATACAGGAATTGGTGAACAATATACTGAAACACAGTAACGCCAGTTTTATTCACCTTACCCAAAATACAAGTGGCCACCGGTTTTTTATACGCCTTCATCATGATGGACGTGGAATTACGCAGGCGGATTTTGAGAAATTAAACAAAAGCAATGTCGGGCTGGGCCTGAAGAATATACAAAGCAGACTGAAAATCCTGCAAGGGAAAATCTTTTTCGAAAAAGATATGTCCCAGACATATTATAAAGTAACCATTGAGCTGATCAGGGAGGAAGATGACAAGCAGGCATAGGAACAGGATTAATGTGTATCTTTAAGCGTTGTTATTATACAATAACCTATGGGAGTAATCAAAGTCGCTATCGCTGATGACCACAAAATATTTCGTAAGGGTGTGGTATTGTCATTACGACCTTATAATAATATCAAATTCGTACAGGAAGCAGAGAATGGCCAGGAACTGTTGGATGGGTTAGCTGCTTCGGAGCCGGATGTGATCCTGATGGACTTGCGAATGCCCCTGAAGGATGGAATTGAAACGACCAAGATCATTGCCAAACAATATCCCCATATCCATATCATTGCCCTGACCATGTATGAAGATGAAAGGTTCGTCAGCCATATGATGGAAATAGGCGCTAATGGATATTTACTGAAAAGTGCTGACCCGTCTGAGATCAAAAAAGCCATTGTGGAGGTAGCTACCAAAGGATATTACCTGAACAATTTTGTGAACCGGATTTTGCTCAAGAAATCACATTCCCGTATGAAGGTCATTCCCAGCCTCAATACGGAACTTACCTTGAGTGATAGGGAAAGGGAAGTTGTAAAATACATTTGCATGGAGTTTACGGCCCAGGAAATAGCCCAAAAGCTGGACGTGAGCCCAAGAACGATAGAAGCCATCAAAGACCGCCTGATGGAGCGTTTCGGGGCCAAGAATACTGCTGGACTGGTATTTTTTGCGGTAAAAAATAACCTCATCGATTAGCCAATATCTTCAAAAATCATGTTTTAAGTCATCCTCTATGAAAGACCGGTTTGATTTTAACCAGGGAGCTGTATGTTCAAAACCGGTAATATTTTTATTGATGCCTTTACCCAGGGACTCGTCTTTATTCCCTTATTGCCGGTGATCGTAATCCTCATAAGAAGTATTTACCAAAAGGATGTACTTACTTTTCTTATGATTCTCTGCCTGTTAAATTTTATCGGAAGCCTTATTCTGTGGATCCCAAAAACAAATAAATTAAGCCTGATCCCTGTCCAGAATATATTTTCCCTGCTCGAGTTACTGGTGCTGTTGCAAATATTCAAATCTGCCTTGAGCGGAAGGCCCAGAGAATTCTTAAAAATCTTCCTGATCGCCCTTCTCTCTGCAAGTGTCACTTATTATTCATTACAGGGAATGGACAGGACAAGCATGCTCATTGCCAGTTTACAGGATGGAATCATTCTTGTGATCACTGCCACCAGCTTGTTGCACCTGATCAGAAACAACCATCTTTATATTTTCCATTCACCTCTTTTCTGGATCGCGGTGGGAACATTATTTTATTTTGTCATGACGGCTCTTTTGGATGTGGCCGGTAGGAATTTTATGCAATTGCCTTCTTCAAATACAACGGATAAAGTAATATTGTTAAATATTGCAAGCCTGATCCGGTATTTCTTTTATACACTCGCCGTCCTGTTCTATCATTCTTCCCGTTCCTCAGATAATACCCCCTTATTCTAAAACTGCATTTCCGGCACTGAATCTCCAATAATCAGCTTGCCCGATGTCTTGGCTTTTATTTCCTCCACCGATACCCCGGGTGCTCTCTCAACCAATTTGAACCCTGCCGGCGTCACATCCAAAACAGCCAGGTCAGTAACAATCTTCCTGACACATTTTACTCCGGTAAGCGGCAGGGTGCATTGTACTAACAATTTGGATTCGCCTGATGGATTGGTGTGTTGCATCGCCACTATGATATTACGGGCGCTGGCAACCAGATCCATGGCACCCCCCATTCCTTTTACCATTTTGCCGGGTATTTTCCAATTGGCAATATCCCCTGTTTCTGAGACTTCCATAGCCCCTAAAACTGTCAGATCCACTTTTCCGGCCCGGATCATCCCGAAACTCTCTGCACTATCGAAAAAAGATCCTCCGGGTAAAATAGTTACCGTTTCTTTACCCGCGTTGATCAGGTCAGCATCTAATTCCTCATCGGTCGGATAGGGACCCATACCCAGCATACCATTCTCTGACTGTAACATAATGGTCATCCCCTTTGGAATATAATTGGCTACCAAAACCGGTATGCCGATTCCCAGAT
>PLCH01000238.1 GCA_003135585.1 Chitinophagaceae bacterium | reverse complement strand
GCATACATTCTGCGCAACTCCTTTTTATTGAATTTTCCAACGCTGGTTTTAGGGATTTCTGATATCTCAATAAAACTGTCAGGAATTTGGTAGGCGGCAAAATCCCTTGAAAGAAATGTTTTTATTTTTTCCATGGAAACTATAGCCCCCTGCCTTAGGACCAGGCAGGCCATAGGCCTTTCTATCCATTTTGGATCAGGTATGGCTATGACACAAGCTTCTTTTACTTCCGGAATCGCCATAAGCGAAGATTCAAGAGCTACACTCGATACCCATTCTCCCCCGCTTTTGATAAGATCCTTGGTCCGATCCGTGATTTGCATATAACCATTAGGATCAATTGTCCCCACATCACCGGTCCGAAACCAGCCTTCTTTTGTAAAGGAATCGTCATTTTCGTTCATTTTGTAATAACTATCAATAACCCATGGGCCTCTTATAAGTATCTCCCCCATTGTTTGGCCGTCTCTGGCAACAAATTCTCCATTTTCCGAAACGATCTTAATTTCTACACCCGGTATTTCAATGCCTTGCATACCCCTGATTTTATACTTTTCTTCCAATGGAAGATGATCATGCAGGGGCTGCAATCTTGAAACCGTCCCCATCGGCGAAGTTTCTGTCATTCCCCATGNNTTCCTTTTATTCCAAAATTCCTTTCGAAACCCTCGATGAGGCTTTTTGGCAATGCCGAACCTCCACATATAAATTCTCTTAGCCTAAGCTTTTCTTTTGGTGGCTCTTTTAACAGGATATCATAAATGGCAAGCCAGATAGTGGGTACTCCGTAGGATACTGTTATTTTTTCCCGTTCAAGGATATCAACCAGGACAGCCGGTTGAAGATGGGGACCTGGCATTACGATCCCTGCCCCGGCCAGAAAGCAAACAAAGGGTGCACCCCAAGCCATCGCGTGGAATTGAGGGACGATGATCAAGGCTTTATCATTGGCGCTTATGTTGGCCGCATTGGGCGTTATGGAAGTGAGGGCGTGCAGATAAGTGGACCGATGGGAATATACGGCTCCCTTTGGAACACCTGTTGTACCGCTGGTATAGCACATTGCACAGGCATCATCCTCTTCTACTGTAACCCATTCCAAATCGCCTGTTTCATTGGCTAATAGATCTTCATAAAGAATCGAATTGGGCAGGTTGGAGATAAAATCCTGGGGTGCATTGAGCAGGACAAAATTCCTGACAGTGCTGCAAGATGGGGCTATCTTTTCAAATAAAGGAACCAGGCTGGCATCTATAAAGATTACTTTATCTTCTGCATGGTTGACTATGTATTCAATCTGATCCTTCGAAAGGCGAATATTCAAAGTGTGACAAACAGCACCAGCGCCAGGAATGCCATAATACAATTCAAGGTGTTGATAATGGTTCCATGCAAAAGTGGCTATTTTATCTCCCGGCCTGATACCCAGCTGGTGAATTAAGGCTGCAGATAGTTTTTTGGTCCTCCTATGCATTTCGCTGAAGGTATACCGGTGCCAGGTGCCTTCCGGTAATTTCGAAATGATTTCCTGGTGAGGGAATACCCGGTTGGCATATTCAATGATTGAATGTGTGGTAAGGGGATAATTCATCATTTGCCCTTTCATATGAATCGATTTAGGTAAAAGAAATATTTTTTGAAAAAAATATGCAAAGATGGAAAAAGCGGATACTANNCTGTAAATATCTTTAAGTGAACAGCCACGAAGAACTCAGAGGAGTTTTACAAAAGGAGAATCAATCTTTCTTTAAATTGCTTCAAAATAGAAATTATGGCTAGTTCATTTGGAACTGATTTATTGTATGCCATACAAAAAGACAATAATGATACCCTGAGAAGTTTCAGATCGCGTTTCTTTTTTCCGCAACATCAGGGAAAGGATGCCATTTATTTCTGCGGTAACTCGCTGGGTCTTCAGGCTAACAATGTAGAAGAAATAATACTACAGGAATTGAGGGATTGGCGAAACCTCGCAATAGAGGGTTATTTGAATGCGAAAAGCCCCTGGATGTTTTCTCAACCTGATTTTTGTAAACCACTTTCAAAAATAATGGGTTGCGGGGAAGAGGAAATTACGGTAATGAATTCTTTAACGGTGAACCTTCACCTGCTTTTGCTGTCATTTTATCGGCCCGGTAAGAGGTATAAGATCATGATGGAGGCCGGTGCCTTTCCTTCCGATCAGTATGCTGTAGAAACACNNAACACAGGCACTCTTTTACGGTCTTGATCCCGGGAAAACAGTTATTGAAATTCAGCCAAGACCCGACGAAAAAATAATCCGGGAGGAAGATATTCTTTCCTCCATCGAACAAAACAAGGAGTCATTGGCTCTCGTATTGTTGGGCGGTATCAATTATTACAGCGGGCAGTTATTTGATATAAAAGCTATCACAGCTGCCGCCCACAAAGCTGGGGCTCTTGCGGGATTTGACCTGGCCCACGTGGCAGGGAACCTCCCGGTTAAATTGCATGATTGGGGCGTTGATTTTGCGGTATGGTGTTCTTACAAATATCTGAATGGTGGTCCGGGTGCTGTTGGCGGAGCTTTTATACATCAGAAATACGCCCGGGACAGGGGACATAGCCGTTTGGGANNAGGTTGGTGGGGCATTGAGGAGAAAACAAGGTTTAAAATGGAAAAAGGGTTTATTGCAAAACCAGATGCAAAAGGCTGGAACCTGAGCACGACACCCGTATTTAATATGGCGGCCCTAAAAGCCTCCCTGCAACTATTTGAGGAGGCCGGAATGGATACATTGCACACGAAAAGCCGTCTTCTGACCGGCTATCTTGAATTTCTTTTGCTTCAATTAACTACTATTGATTTCCAGATCATAACTCCGGTAGAACCGGTGCGAAGAGGAGCCCAGTTGTCTCTTTACTTCAATAAAAACGGAAGGGTCATTCACCAAAAAATGATCGAATCGGGGATCATGGTTGATTACCGGGAGCCCGGCGTAATCCGCATAGCGCCTGCACCCCTCTATAATTCCTTTGAAGACGTATATCGTTTTTATGAGATTTTGAAAAATTTTCAGCAAGACTCAGGTGAATCACAATAAAAAAATTACCAGCCTCTTATTAAATCCCAGCTTCCAGGTTTTGGTTGCCCTCATCTGTGCTGTCCTTCTTGGCTATTTCTTTCCCGGCTTTGCCATAAAAACAAGCTGGATGGGAACAACCTTCGTCAGTATTATCAAAGTATTTATTCCTCCGATAATTTTTCTGACCATCCTAACCGGAATCAGCAGCATGGCTGACCTCAAAAAGGTGGGAAGGATCGGAATCAAGTCACTGGTTTATTTTGAATTGGTAACAACCATTTCACTATGTTTAGGTATTATCCTGGCTAGCCTAATCAAACCCGGCAAAATCAATAAAGCAGGCATCCTTATTCAGGATCCGTCAAATTATACACGGCACACCGTGGGCGGTTTTGACTGGGGCAGGTTCTTCCTTACCAATCTTACCCTGCAGGTACTGATACTCGCTATTATAACTGGAGTCATTGTGAGTCTTAACAAGAACAGGGATAAAATTATTTCCCGTCTTAACCCTGTAACCAAATTTGTATTCAGGGCATTGAAATATACGATGGTTCTGGCACCCCTGGGAGCATTTGGTGGAATGGCATCAACCGTTGGGAAATTTGGGATAAAGACTTTATTGCCACTCGCCAAATTAATGATGACCATGTATCTCACGATGCTGCTGTTTATTTTTGTTGTGTTGGGACTGATTCTTCATTATTACAGGTTAAGCATATGGAAATATTTAAAATTAATCAAAGAAGAAATACTTATCGTCCTGGGCACTTCGTCTTCGGAAGCTGCGCTTCCATCCCTGATGAACAAATTGGAGCAAATGGGTTGCAGTAAATCCGTAGTTGGGCTTGTAGTACCAACTGGTTATTCTTTTAATCTTGACGGCAGTTCGATATATCTTTCCATGGCAGTCATATTCCTGGCTCAATTGTATAATGTGCAGCTGTCTACAGGGGAGATGCTGACCATATTGGGCATACTTATGATAACTTCCAAAGGTGCTGCCGGTGTTACGGGAAGTGGCTTTATTNNCATCCACCCTGACCGCCATACAAAAAATCCCGGTCGAAGGATTGGCTTTTCTTTTGGCAATTGATAAATTCATGAGTGAGGCAAGAGCCATAACCAATATTATCGGCAATGGGGTGGCAACGCTGGTGATCGCCAAAAGTGAAAATGAATTTTTGCAGCCGGCCAATAACGCCGGTTTGCATCCTCCTATTTAAATTTATATGCGATCCCAATTGTTGGGAATTGCAAAATCAACTCATAGCGCCAATCAGCTCTGACAAAGAACCTCTTTATCAAACGGCCCTCTATGCCTAAACCTGCAATAAATGCAATCCCAAACTTTTGCTGGAATCCGGAAGGGGTCGTATTCACCTGGTTGGTTGTTTGATTCAGGATGGCGCCTGAAAAGCCCGCATATATATAGCTCTGGACGATCCCGGTTGTAAAATTATATTGCAAAGTTGCGGGTATACTGAAAATTATATTTCTGGTGCTGACTTTTTCCACAAAATTATAAAAATTTAGATCCTCGGTTACCGAAAGCGTGTTTGAATAATGAATACCGATATTTATGGATGATTTTCTGCTCAGCTGAGGATAGGTCAATCTTATAAAAGCTTCCCCTGTAAACTGACTTTGCCCGCCCAGGGGAAGGCTTCCTGCAAAAATCATAATTTCAATTTTGGTTCTGGGCTTATGATAGTAATTGACAGGGATGATTCCGGGAGCCAGGCAGGTGTCCATGCCTGTGACAAAACCCGCAATATCCTTTTCCGAGTAATTAATTCGTTCGGCATTCAGGTCGTTGCGGTCACACTCAGCTGCAAATTGGTCCAGCCTGCTGATATAATTGCCTTCTTTTCGTAATTCTCCATTAGAGGTAAAGACAGAATTAAATATAAAATAAGCACTGCTGTCTATTGTAACTACGAAATAAGTCCTTTCATCCTCCAGAAAAGAATATAAATCATAAAAGCCTTTTACCAGCAACTTTGCAAAACACCTTTCAACCATTGCACTGTCTCCAGCAGCATTTGTAAAATCGATGGCCCGGTAAATGTTCCCTCCGGCATATCCAAAAGATTGAACCGTAGAGCAATCAAATATATCAGAAGCTGAAACTTTGTTGTCAGTTTTAAATTTTATGGTACGTAGCAAATCCTTCTGGACCTCTTCCTGTATAAAACCGTGAAGTGTATCGCCTTTGCCGCGGACAATATATCCTTCCGTAAGTACCTCCTGCGCCGAACAGAAAGAAGTAATAACCAGCATGATCAAAATGGCAGGCAGCCGTTTCATAAAGCAATAGTTTGGGCGGGGTAAAATAGTTAAAAAAAACAATCCCTGAAAGAATATCTCGACAGGATTTGTAGAATTCCTAAAGGGAAAAATGCTAAAATATTCTTCGGCAAAAAATGAAATAATACTGCTTTTATAAATAACTCCTCATCTCAGACTGGTATTGGGAAGCCATTGCAGCGGCCTGGGAGGCAAAATCTTCTTTATCTGAGGCGTAAATAATTGCGCGGCTAAGGTTTACCAGCAATCCAAGATCCTTATTGCTGGCTTTCTGTGAAACTTCCTTGAGACTGCCCCCCTGCCTGCCTATGCCCGGGACCAGGTAAAAATGATCAGGTACAAGCTTNNGGGTTGCTCCGATCACAAACATCAGGTTTTCCGGTGTACCCCAGCCCGATGCAGTTTTCAAAACTTTTTCAAATAAATATTCATCCCCGATTTTCTGCATTTCAAAATCCTTTACGCCAGGATTGGAGGTCAGCCCTAAAAGGATAGTCCATTTCCCCTCGTATTCAAGGAAGGGCTTTACAC
>PLCH01000277.1 GCA_003135585.1 Chitinophagaceae bacterium | reverse complement strand
ATTGATAACCCTTTTGCCTTCTCTGATTCGTTTAAATCTTTGGGAGCAATATCCAATAATAAGACCTCCAGTCCAACTCCGGCGAAATGGCATGCAATTCTTGAACCCATTACCCCACTGCCCAAAACGGCTACTTTTTTAATAATTCTTTTTGACATAATTNNAATTCCGCCAATGGCATTGGCTGATCTACGACTGCTGCCTGCTGCAATACGAGGTTCAAATCTTTCAGTCCGAGATTGGCGGTAAATGAGGCAGGTTCGAATTTCTTTTGAAGGATTATATTACTGTAATTCTGATAAACAGGCGTATTGAATAAGGTCTGTAAAAGCATATTCCACATTTGTTTTGGATCTACTCCACTCTTTTCGGCAAGAGAAATACTTTCACCGATTGCTTCTATTGCGGATACAATCAAGAAATTCCCACACAATTTTACTGTGTTGGCTGTCCGGACGTCCTCTCCAAAATTCCAAACCCCAGCGGCACCCGCATCCATTAACAGGGGTTTCATTTTTATTTGAATTTTTTCTTCACCACTTGACACCACATTCAATTTCCTGGCCACTGCCGCCTCAGGCCTTCCAAAAACCGGGGCTGCGAGGTAATGCTGGTGCTCTCTCCGGTGCAGGGCTGCAAGGTCCACTGCTGTTTGAGGAAGGATGGTACTCATGGAAACATGTATGCTACCTGGCTGCAGGTGCTTAAGCAATCCATTTTCATTTTCAACAATGAATTTCAAGGCTATATCATCAGATACCAGCGTGAAAACCACCGTGCATTCCTTTGCCAGAGAGGCGAGGTCTTCACAGGCAACGGCCCCTTTTGCCGCCAGGGGCGCAGTTTTGGAAAAGGTTCGGTTGTAAACATATAAAGAATGGCCACTTTCAAGAATATTCAGGGCTATAGGCGTTCCCAAATTCCCAAGGCCAATGAATCCGATTTTCATAAAAAATATTTTAGAATAAACAACGCTTCCAAGTTGGATGATCATCAACTTACAACTACTACCACTTGCCGTCTCACAATTTCTTCCGGCAAAAACTGTAAGGCTATGCCGGAGACAATGGTCCTTTTTTCAGTACCTAAATCCACTACAAGCCTTAAAAGCTTATCGGCTTTATCTATTTTTTCCGCTGAGAGTATCGTTCCTACGCGAAGGTCAAGTTTCGCAAAGTCTTCAAACTCTATGGTGGATTTTTTCCCAGGCAGATTTGCAGGCGTTATATTTTCTTCCCTTTTCGAGGGGGGCGTTTCATTATTTGGTTTTTTTTCAATTGGGTTTACCAGACCTGCCCGCAATTTCTCGACCTGGAAGCTTATCTCACTGTCCTCTATTTTACGGAATAATAGTTGGGGTTCTCTCAGGCTGTAACCCACACTTAACAATTTTGACTTGCCTGCATTTTCCCAATCCAGTATTTTATCCACCACTTTTAGGAGATACAACATCTTTTTTGCCGTGGTGGGTAAGAAAGGGTGGATAAGAATGGCAAGATTGGCCGTTAGTTGCAAACAAATATGCAGGGAGTTATCAATTGACTTTTGAAGCTCTCCCATTGCTTCTGTTTTATTTACATCGTTGGTTTTTTGTAATTCCTCTTTATTTTTGGCAATGATCCAGGGTTCTTTTTCCTGCATGTATTTGTTTCCTTTCCTGGCCAGGTCAATTACTTCATATAAGGCATCACGGAATTTATAGTTTTCAATACTTTCTTCCACTTTCTTTTTGGAGGCTTCAAACTCCCTGATCATCCCATTATCCACATCCTGCAAGCTTTCTCCATGCAGGGGAGGTACCTTGCCATTACATAGCTTGTGCATCAGAACAAGCGTGCGGTTGACAAAATTGCCAAAGATGCTTACCAACTCACTGTTGTTCCTGTCCTGAAAATCTTTCCAGGTGAAATCATTGTCCTTGGTTTCCGGCGCGTTTGCACATAAAACATATCGAAGTACATCCTGCTGGTTGGGGAAATCATTTATATAATCGTGGACCCATACGGCCCAGTTGCGGGATGTAGATACCTTCTCCCCTTCGATATTTAAAAATTCATTGGCGGGTACATTATCCGGCAATACAAAATTGCCATGTGCTTTAAGCATGGCAGGAAAAATAATGCAGTGAAAAACAATATTATCCTTTCCTATAAAATGAACCAGTTTCGTATCCTCCTTGCACCAATAATCAGCCCACTTGTCGGTTAATTCCTTGGTAGCGGAAATATAACCAATCGGCGCATCAAACCAAACATACAATACCTTTCCTTCTGCGCCGGGCAGAGGGACTTTTACTCCCCAGTTACTATCCCTGGTCATGGCGCGCGGTTGCAAACCACTATCCAGCCAGCTTTTGCATTGACCATACACATTGTTTTTCCATTCCTTATGTCCTTGAATTATCCATTCTTTTAACCAGCTCTCGTAATGCTGCAAAGGGAAATACCAGTGCCTTGTTTTCTTTTTAACCGGAACCGCATCACTCAATGCACTGCGTGGATTAATCAGTTGTTCAGGGCTAAGGGACGACCCGCACCGCTCACACTGATCACCATAGGCATTGGGATTGCCACATACAGGGCACACACCGACAATATACCTGTCTGCTAAAAAAGTTTTTGTTTTCTCATCGTAAAATTGGTCTGTCTCCTTTTCCTCGAACAATCCCTCCTCATACATTTTCTTAAAAAAGGCGGCTGCCGTCTCATGATGTATTTTGGAGGATGTCCGGGAATAGATATCAAATGAAATACCCATCTGTTCAAAACTTTCTTTGATCAGGGCATGGTATTTATCTACTATCTCCTGAGGGGAAACCCCTTCTTTCAGAGCACGAATGGTAATGGGTACACCATGTTCATCGCTTCCGCATACGAATTTAATATCTCTTTTCTGAGCCCGCTGGTAACGGCAGTAAATGTCAGCAGGCAAATAACAACCGGCGAGGTGTCCAATATGCACGGGTCCATTTGCGTCGGGCAAAGCGGCGGTGATCAAATATCTTTTATAGTCCTTCATACCTGTAAATCCCCGAATGGGGGAGTTCCTGAAATGATATTTTATGTTTATAATTTATTTCCGGCCAGGTTTCTTATACCCTTCACTTCCCAAAACCGCCATTCAGTAAGGATTGCAAAAATACCGCAATCCTAACCAACACCAAAATGCCTATTTTCCAATAACTTTAAAATATGAACCGAAAAAAATTTCTATCTTCCATCTTCGCTGCAGGTGCGGCCATACCGGCATTGGGACGCAGATTGCCAGACGAGAAAGTGTCGGGACTGACCATAGTGCCCCCATACCTTCGCCCCGGAGACACGATCGGTATCACCTGCCCGGCAGGTGCTATCACCGAGAGGGATATCGA